>DASXQK010000173.1:0-5718 GCA_036493015.1 Dongiaceae bacterium
GGCTGGCGGGATCGAAGGTGCTGTGGGTGAGGGCGGTCAGCGCGGGCATCAGGCTTCGTCTGCCGGGTAGCCCAGCGCCTGCTGCAGCGGCGCGATCAACGCCAGCACATCGCGCACCTTGCGCCGCGGTTGTCGGCGGAACCTGCCTGCCGAGGTCAGATGGATTGGCGGCGGGGTGATCTCCCGAGCGCCTAGGCCCAGAAAAGCGAACAGGCGTGCTGCGCTGGCGCGAGGATCCTGGATCAGATCCTCGTAACGCAGCTCCAGGCAGTGGACGCCGAGCTCGAGGGCTGTGCGATGGCCAAGGGAGACACTGGCAAGCCAGTGTTGCGCGTTGAACAGATGCGGACGGCGCCGATAACCGGTTCCGTCCAGGCTCATGCCATGCCATGAGTCGATGTCGGCGTGACCGAAGAAAATCTTGCGCCAATACGCATCGACCGGGCCGGTGTGATTGCTGAAGGCGACGTCGCGCCCGTCGCGCAGCAGATGGACATAGCGGGCTTGCGGAAACAGGGCGCGGATGACGGGCATGGCGTAGGCGCTCTCGCAGAGCTTCCAGCCCCAAGGGGGACCATCCTTGCGATCATAACCGTCGAGATGGCGGGCGAAGCCGGCGGCGATCATCGGCGCGAGAAGCTCATCCTCTCCTGCCAGTGCTGCGCGGTAGTCGGGGTAGTGGCGGATAACGAGATAGCGCAGCAGCGGGGCCAGATCCCAGCTATCGCCGGAACCGCTGCAATGGGCGCCCATGAAGATTCCGGCGCGCTGAAGCATCTCGACGAGCAGCCGGCTGCCGGAATGGGATTTGCAGAAGACGACGATGGGCGGCGAAAGATCGCGAGGAACAAGCGACTGCTCTGCCAGCGCCACGCCGGATGTCATGCCTGAACTTACACGCCAGCGGCGTAAGCCGGAATTAATTTGGCGGCATCCGCTTTCGCTATTCGGCCGGCTGCAGCAGCGTTCTGCGCCGGCCGATGGTGAGGGCGGCGAATGCCGCCACCAGGCAGAGCGCGCCGGCAATGAAGAAGGCCGGCAGGTAGCTGGCGAACACCGTGCGCGACAGGCCGGCGCCGAAGGCGGCGGCGGCACCACCCAGCTGGTGGCCGGCGAAGATCCAGCCGAAGACGATGTTGGTTTTCTCTCGGCCGAATTGCTGCGAGGTCAGTTTGACCGTGGGCGGGACGGTGGCGATCCAGTCGAGACCATAGAACATGGCGAACAGCGACAAGCCGTAGATGGTGAAGGTGGTGAAGGGCAGATAGAGCAGCGACAGCCCGCGCAACCCATAATACCAGAACAGCAGATAGCGGTTGTCGAGGCGATCGGAGAGCCAGCCGGAGCCGATGGTGCCGACGAAATCGAACGCGCCCATCATGGCGAGCACACTCGCCGCACTGACGGCTGCCAGACCGTAATCGCCGCACATGCTGATGAAATGGGTCTGGATCAGCCCGGTGGTGGAGACGCCGCAGATGAAGAAGGTGCCGAACAGGATCCAGAAGGTGCGGTTGCCGGAGGCCTCCCTCAAAGCCGCGAAGGGCGATGCCAGTGCCGGCGCCGCGACTGGCGCTGCGCCGGCGATTCCGACTTCGCCAAAGGGCAGAAGGCCGAGATCATGCGGCCGGTTGCGCATCAGCAGGGCGACAACCAGCGCCGCCAGCGCGAGCATCGCCGAGACAAGGCAGAGCGCCAGGCGCCAGCCGTAATGCTCCGTCACCGCGGCGATCGCCGGCAGGAAGATCAGCTGGCCGGTGGCGGAACTGGCCGTCAGCATGCCGACCGCAAGGCCGCGCCGCTTGGTGAACCAGCGCGTCGCCACGGTCGCACCCAGCACGATGGCGGTCAGGCCGGTACTAAAGCCGATCACCACGCCCCAGAGCAGGACCAGTTGCCAGACGCGGGTCATGGCCAGCGAGCCCATCAGGCCGAGGACGATCAGCAGCAAGGCGGTCAGCGTCACGCTGCGCACGCCGAAGCGATTCATCAGCGCCGCGGCGAAGGGGCCCATCAGGCCGTAGAGGGCGATGCGGATCGCCAATGCTGTGGAAATCTCCGAGGTCTGCCAGCCGAATTCCTGTTCCAGCGGGCGGATCATGACGCCCAGCGAGCCCATGGATCCCGCGCTGACCAGCATGGCGAAAAAGGTGGCGGCGATAACGACCCAGCCGTAATGCCAGTCGCGGCGGTGAAATGCTGCAGCCAGTCGATGTGAAATCATGGCGATGCTCTCTGGCGCGCCAGTCAGGCGCTCGATCAATTCCGTGGTTGCCTATTCATGATGATCGTCATATATAAAGTCAAGCGATCAACGGGAGCCAGGCAATGAAAGTCAGCCGGGAAAAGGCTGCGGAGCACCGTGCGGCGATTGTCAGGGCCGCGGGCCGATTGTTCCGGGAACGAGGCTTCGATGGAGTCAGCGTCGCCGATGTGATGGCTGCGGCGGGCCTGACCCATGGCGGTTTCTATGGCCATTTCGCCTCGAAGGAGGAATTGGCGGCTGAGGCCTGCGGCACGGCGCTCACGCAGCGGGTCGCCTCCTGGCCCAGCCTGCCGGAAGGAACGGCCAAGACATCGCTGGCGGCGATTGCCGCCAACTATTTAACCACCCATCACCGCGACAATCCGGGGCGCGGCTGCCTGTTCGCCGCTCTCGGTGGCGAGGTCGGCCGCCAGGCTCTGCCCGTGCGCGAAAAGGTCGGCGAGGGGCTGCGGGCCTATGTGGCGAAGCTTGCCGGCCTGCTGGCGGGGCGCAGCGCCGCCCGGCGGCGCGAGCAGGCGATCGCCGCCATGGCTGGCTTCGTCGGCGCCATGATCCTGTCGCGCGCCGTCGGCGACCCGGCTTTCTCGGAGGAGATTCTCCGCTCGACGGCGAAAGCCATCGGACGACGCGCGATAACCTAGCCGTTCGGCGCCAGCACCACCTTCATCGCTACGTCGGTCTGCGCCAGTTCGAGCGCTTCCTGGGCCTGCTCCAGCGGCATGCGGTGACTGACGAAACGATCGAAGGGCAAGCGGTCGAGATTGGCCGCCATCAGCCGCATCGATGGCAGATAAGATGTCGCCGTCTCGCCGCCCACGCCGATCACACTGACATTCTTGGTGCAGATATCGGCGTTGGGGTTGATCGAAACCGGACCCATATCGACGAAGGTCCCGGCCTCCACCACCACGCCGCCGACCCGCACCATGCGCAGCGCCTCGACGAAGGTTTCGGGGAAGCCGCTGCAATCCAGCACGATATCGGGACCCATGCCGCCGCAATATTCGCGCGCTTTGGCGATGCGCTCCTTCACGTCCATCTTGCCGGCCTGCATGGTCAGCGTGGCGCCGAATTCCTCTGCCAGCTTCAGTCGCGAAGGGAATTTGTCGGTGGCGATCAGCTTGCTCGCCCCCAGCAGCTTCGCCTTGATCAGATGACAGAGGCCAAGCGGCCCCACGCCGAGTACCGCCACCGATTGCGCGAAGCGAGGCCCGCCGATCAGGCTCATCAGGCTCTGCGCCGTCTCCACGCCATGGGTTACCGACATGATCTCGGTCAGCACCGCGACATGATCGGGCAGATCGTCGGGCACGCGAAAGATGCGCGAACCCGACAGCAGATACATGTATTCGGCCCAGCCGCCGAAGAGATGGGGCGCAGGCCCGCAATGCAGGCTGTTGCCGTAATCCTGGGTGTTTTCGCACATGTAATAGGGATAGTTGTTGCGGCAGAAATGGCAGTCGCCGCAGGAGACGTTGGCCGCCGGCACGATGCGGTCGCCCACCTTCAGCGGCTTGCCCTCGCTGTCGCGCACCAGGCCGCCCAGCGCCACTACCTCGCCGACATTCTCATGGCCGCAGATCAGCGGATATGTCAGGTCCTTTTCCTGGGGCGTGCCGGCATATTGTTTGCTCTCGCCGCGGAAGGTGTGCTTGTCGGTCCCGCAGATCCCGGAATAGCGCATCTTCATCAGCACGCAACCGGCCGCCGGCTCCGGCAACGGGAACTCGTGCAACGCGATCCGGCCGGGTCTTTCCATGACGGCTGCGCGTACCTTGGTCATGCGTCGATCTCCTTCCAAACCCGGCAATCCGGCGGCCCCGGTTCTGCCGTCACTTGCCCCCGGCTTTTGCCCGGCTTCGCCCGGTACAAGCCGACCCGCCTGCTTGACCTCATTATGCTGGAGCGCTAGCGTTGGAGGCTAGTGGATCGTTCCAATCGAGGCAAAGACAGGCCTTTGAGAACCGGTCGTCCTTCTTCCGCGCACCGCGGGGATGCGCGCTGTAGCGGGTTTGCCCGCCGCCGCCCGGCATTCGCGCCGCCGTTTCCGGCTCGCTAGACCGGCGGGCGGGGGCACGGCCGAGATGGACGTCCGCTACCGGCAGGTATCCAAATCCTTCGGCGCGCACCAGGCGCTGGCGCCCCTCGACCTTCATATTGCCGACGGCAAATTCCTGGCTTTGCTGGGTCCCTCGGGCTGCGGCAAGACAACCGCGCTGCGGCTTCTGGCCGGGCTCGAACGGCCGAGCGGCGGTCAGATCTTCATCGGCGAGCGCGACATCACCTATGTCGCTACCAAAGACCGCGACATCGCCATGGTGTTCCAGAGCTATGCGCTCTATCCACATCTGAAAGTCGCCGACAACATTGCCTATCCGCTGCGGGTGCGCAAAGTCGAGATGGGCGAGCGCATGAAGCAGGTGCGCAAGGTGGCAGAGCTTCTGGGCCTGGAAGATTATCTCGAGCGCCGGCCGGCGCAGCTTTCCGGCGGCCAGCGCCAGCGCGTGGCGCTCGCGCGTGCCATCATCCGCCGGCCCCAGGCCTTCCTGATGGACGAGCCGCTCTCCAACCTCGACGCGCAGCTTCGCCTGCAGATGCGGGTGGAGATCAAGCGGCTGCAGCGCGAATTGGCGACCACCACCCTTTATGTGACGCACGATCAGGTCGAGGCCATGACCATGGCGGACGTCATTGCCGTCATGCATCGCGGCAAGCTGCAGCAGCTTGCCACGCCGGCCGAAATCTACGCCAGGCCGGCGAACCTGTTCGTTGCCACATTCTGCGGCTCGCCGCCCATGAACATCCTGAACGGCGAGATCGCCGAAGGCCTGTTCATCCATGGCTCGGGCCGTGTCGCCACGCCCGGCTTCGCCCATCGTGGTGCCGCCAAGCTGGGTTTTCGCCCCGAACATGCCGAACTGGCCGAGCCATCGGCGCCTGGTTCACTCGCCGGAGAAATCTATGTGGTCGAGCCGCTCGGCAACGAAACCCTCGTCACCATCAATGTGGGCGATGCGCTGCTGAACATCCGCCAGCCGGCCGATTTTGCCGTGGCCGTCGGCACGCGATGCGGGCTCAAGCCCATGGCGCGTCACTTGCATCTTTTCGACACCGAGACCGGCACCGCGCTTCGGGCCGGCCTCGCCAACGCAGCATAGAATCGAAGCGGGTTCACTAACTGGGAGAGAAAAGCAATGAGCAACAATACGAATGATGCCAACAAGGGGCGGTCGACGACTCGCCGCAACGTGATTATCGGCGGTGTCGTGGTTGCGGCGGCGGCGGCCACCGCGATCTTTGCGCCACGGATTATCAAGCGTGGCGGCGGCTCCATCACCATCGGCAGTTTCCAGGACAACGCGATGGCGCCGTTCCGTGACTATTTCGTCAAGGAATTCCAGACCCAGACCGGCATTACCGTCAACTACAACGAAACCAACTACGACAGCTGG
>DASXQK010000174.1:0-2881 GCA_036493015.1 Dongiaceae bacterium
CGCGCAGCATGTCGCCGGTGGAAAGCTGCTTCAGCCCGCGGGTTTCCTCCAGACGCTTGGCCTGGGTCCCTTTGCCCGCGCCTGGAGGGCCGAGCAGGACAACCTTCACCGCCGGCCCTTGAGCTTGGACTTCTTGATCAGACCTTCATACTGATGGGCCAGCAGATGTGAGTGGATCTGGGCCACCGTATCCATGGTGACCGAGACGACGATCAGCAGGCTGGTGCCGCCGAAATAGAACGGCAGGGACTTCCAGGCCAGCAGCATCTCCGGCAGCACACAGACGATCGCCAGATATGCTGCACCCAGAACGGTCAAGCGGGTCAGCACGAAATCCAGATAGTCGGCCGTGTTCTTGCCCGGCCGGATGCCAGGAATGAAGCCGCCATACTTCTTCAGATTGTCGGCCGTGTCGGCAGGATTGAAGACCACGGCGGTATAGAAGAAGGCGAAGAAGACGATCAGCGCGACATAGAGCAGCAGATAAAGCGGCTTGCCGTGGCCGAGATAGACCTGGAACCACTGCGCCCAGTCGGAATTGGCGCCGGCGCCAAATCCCGCGATCGAGACAGGCAGCAGCAGCAGTGAGCTCGCGAAGATCGGCGGAATGACGCCCGAACTATTGAGCTTGAGCGGCAGATGCGAGGCTTCGCCGCCGAACATTTTGTTGCCGACCTGGCGCTTGGGATACTGGACGATGATCCGCCGCTGCGCGCGCTCGAAGAAGACGATGAAGGCGATCACGGCAACCACGACCAGCAGCAGGGCCAGGATGACCCAGATTTCCAGGGCGCCGGTGCGGCCCAGTTCCAGGGTCGTGACCAGGGCGCTGGGCAGGCGCGCCACGATCCCGCTGAAGATGATCAGCGAGGTACCGTTGCCCACGCCGCGCTGGGTGATCTGCTCGCCCAGCCACATCAGGAACACCGTGCCGCAGGTGAGCGAGATCACGGTGGTGATGTAGAAGGTCGGGCCGGCAGAAACGACCACGGGACCGATCGATGTATGCATGGCGGCAAGGCCATTGGCGATGCCGAAGGCCTGGGCAGCGGCCAGAACCACGGTCAGGCTGCGGGTATACTGGTTGATCTTCTTGCGGCCCGCCTCGCCCTCTTTCTTGATCGCTTCCAGCGAGGGCAGGATGCTCGACATCAGCTGCATGATGATCGAGGCAGAGATGTAGGGCATGATGTTCAGCGCCAGGATCGTCATGCGCCGCAGCGCGCCACCCGAGAACATGTCGAACATGCCGATAATGCCGTTCGCCTGCTGGCTGAACAGCACCTCGAGGGCATTCGTATCGATGCCCGGCAGCGGGATGAACGTCCCCAGCCGATAGATCACCAGCGCGCCAAGGGTGAACCAGATCCGCTTCTTGAGCTCGGTCGCCTTGTTGAAGGCGCCGAAATTGATACTGCGGGCGAGTTGCTCTGCGGCGGATGCCATGGGGACCTACCTGTCCTGCTAAGCTTTGGCTCCCGCTTCGGCGGGCGCCGGCTTCTTGGGCGCTGTCACTTCGACGCTGCCGCCGGCCTTTTCCACCGCGGCGATTGCCGCCTTGGAAGCGCCGGAGACCTTCAAGGACAGCTTGGCCTTGATTTCGCCTTTTGCAAGTAGGCGCACGCCATCACGGGTGCGCCGCAGAACGCCGGCGGCGACCAGAGCGGCACCATCGATGGTGCCTTCGGCCTTGAGCTGGCCGGATTCGATCGCCTGCTGCAGGCGGCCCACATTCACCTCGACGTAGTTGAGGCGGTGGATGTTGTTGAAGCCGCGCTTTGGCATGCGCATGTGGAGCGGCATCTGGCCGCCTTCGAAGCCGTTGATGGCGACACCCGTGCGCGCCGTCTGGCCCTTGCCGCCGCGGCCGGCGGTCTTGCCCTTGCCCGAGCCAATGCCGCGGCCCACGCGCATGCGCCGCTTGCGCGAGCCCTTGTTGTCGGAAAGCTGATTGAGCTTCATCGCCGAAATTCCTTAATCGAGCCGCACCAGATGGCGGACCTTGTTGATCATGCCGCGTACCGCAGCCGTGTCTTCCAGCTCGCGCGAACGACGCATCTTGTTCAGGCCGAGCCCGATCAGGGTCTGGCGCTGATAAGCATAGCGGCCGGCGGGGCTGGCGACCTGGGTCACCCGCACCGTCTTCTTGTCGCTCTTCTTGTCGCCCGCCTTATCGGCAGCATTCTTCTTCTCGGCCATGATTCCTTACTCCCGCGCCTCGGCCTTGCCGTCGCCGGTCTCGCGCTTGCCGATGATGTCGCTCACCTTCTTGTTGCGCCGGGCCGCCACGCTGCGCGGCGAGGAACAGCTGACCAGAGCGGCAAAGCAGGCCTTCACCATGTTGTGCGGGTTGGACGTCCCGACCGACTTGGCGACGACGTCTTCGATCCCGAGTGCTTCGCAGACCGCGCGGACCGGGCCGCCGGCAATGATGCCGGTGCCGGGGACGGCGGTACGCATGATCACGGTGCCGGCACCAAAACGCCCCGTTGCGTCGTGATGCAGCGTGCGGCCTTCGCGCAAGGCCACGCGCACCATATGGCGCTTGGCATGTTCGGTTGCCTTGCGGATTGCCTCAGGCACTTCGCGGGCTTTGCCGGCGCCATGGCCGACCCGGCCCTTGCCGTCGCCCACGACCACCAATGCGGCAAAGCCGAAGCGCCGGCCGCCCTTCACCACCTTGGCGACGCGGTTGATGCTGACGAGCTTTTCAACGATGTCACCATCTTCGCCCCGGTTACGGTCGCGATCGCCACCGCGTCCGCCCCGATCGCCGCCTCTATCGCTGCGTGCCATGCTTTGGCTTCTCCTAGAAGGACAGACCGCCCTCGCGGGCGGCATCGGCCAGGGCTTTCACCCGGCCATGAAACAGATAGGAACC
>DASXQK010000175.1:0-1778 GCA_036493015.1 Dongiaceae bacterium
GCGGCCTGCCGCGTCACCTCCGCGTTGAGCGCTGCCACCCCGCCCGGAGTCGTCAGGCTGAACGGCGCCCCTAGATGGGGCGCCTGCGCGAGCGGATTGTCGGGGCGCAGGCCCTCGACCAGACGCGAGTGAACCACCTGGGTGTTCTGGGCCAGTGTCGCGACCAGGACACTGATGCCGATGCTGCCGCCGAGGTTGCGCATCACGCTGCGGATCGCCGTCCCCTGGGTCAGAATGTGGCGCGGCAGGTTCGACAGCGCGATGATGTTCAGCGGCACGAAGGTGCAGCCCAACCCGAAACCCTGCAGCAGCCCGGAAATGACGACCGGCGCCATGCCCATCTGCAGCGAGAACTGGGTCATCTGCCACATCGACAGCGCGGTCAGCAGAAAGCCAAACAGGATGATCATCCGGTTGTCGAGGCGGTTGATCACCCGGGCGATGAAGAACATCGCCGCCATGCTCCCGAAGCCGCGCGGCACGGTCACCAGCCCGGTGGTCATCGCCGGGTAGTTCATCAGGTTTTGCAGCATCGTCGGCAGCAGCGCCGAGGTTCCGGTCATGATCAGCCCGACACAGAACATCAAGAGCGTACCCGCGACGAAATTCGGGCTCTTCAACAGCTCGCGGTTGAGAAACGAGCGCTCGCCAGTGGTTACCGTGTGCACGGTGAAAAGATAGAAGCCGAGCCCGGCGACCGTCGCCTCGATCCAGATCTCGCTGGAATGGAACCAGTCTTTCAACTCGCCGCGGTCGAGCATCAATTGCAACGCGCCGATCCCCAGGCTCAGCGTCAGGAACCCGACGAAATCGAACGGCTCGCGATGCACGTTGCGGGACTGGCGGAGGAAAATCAAGGCGCCCAGCGTGCACAGCACGCCGATCGGCAGGTTGATGTAAAAAATCCAGCGCCAGTTGTAATCCTGGGTCAACCAGCCGCCGAGCGCCGGCCCCATGATCGGGCCGAGGATCGTGCCGATGCCGAACACCGCCATGGCGTGGCCGTGGCGCTCGGGCGGGTTGATCTGTAGCAACATCGCTTGCGACAGCGGGATCAGCCCGGCCCCCGCCAACCCTTGCAGGGCCCGGAAGAGGACGAGTTCCCCAAGACTGGTGGCGGCGCCGCACAGCGCCGATGCGACAGTGAAGCTGGCCACCGAGCCCAGGAACACGTATTTGATCCCGAAGCGGCCGGCAAGCCAGCCGGTCAGCGGCATCATGATGGCGCAGCACACGATATACGAGGTCAGCGCCCAAGCGATCTGGTCGAGCGAAGCTGACAGGCTGCCCTGGATGTGCGGCAGAGCGATATTGAGGATCGTGTTGTCGAGGCCCTGCATGATGTTCGCTAGCATGATCGAGAGCGTGATCATGCCGCGGTTGGAAACCGGGGCGAACGCCTCCCCCCTCACTGCCCAAGCTCCCAGGGCGCCATCATCTCGGCAGGCGGCCCGTCACCCGCTCGCGGCTTCCGCTCCCTCCCGGCTTGATCCGAGGATCGCGGGGAGTGGGTTGGAGTGAGGGCGTTCGGGCAGTCCAGTAACGTATCAAAGCCCCATTCAGCTCTCGACCAAGGGTCACGCGCGGGGAGTGCTGACGGCCTTCATGCTTGGTCTCGTACTTGCGGCACGATGATGAGGTCTCGGATGGATCACTGAACGGCCCCGAACTTCGGCGAATGCTTGGGCGCCCTCGCGGCGCAACTCCTCCATGCGCGCTCGGATCATCGCAAAGTCGTCGGCGGCACGGGATCGGGCGCGCTCGCGGCGCAGCTCCTC
>DASXQK010000176.1:0-1673 GCA_036493015.1 Dongiaceae bacterium
AATCCGACGAACAGCAGCAGATAGAGGACATTGTCCAGGCGCAGGGCCAGCGGCCGGGTCATCCACGCCTCGTTGCCGAAGGGATTGGGATAGACCAGCGCGAAGGTGACCAGCGCCGAATCGATCGCCGGTACCAGCCAGCGGCCCCATTCCGTATAGGGCGAACCCGGGCCGAGGCGCCGCGGTATCAGGACAAGGGCGCCATTGGCGATGAAGCCCAGCATCAGCGCGTAGTAATAGAGGACCTCCGGCCAGGGAACGATCGCCAGCAGCAGAACGCAGATCGCGGCGATCGCGATCACCCGCAGCTTGAATCCCAGCTCCCGGCCACGGCACTCCTCGATGAAGAAGGCCGCATCGATGCGGTCGGCCCGGACCGGTGAAGCCTTGGTTTGGGGAACCGGCAGGGCGCTGGAGGTCACGACAGCGCCCTCAACGGATCAACGCGCGGCGCGCCGGCGCAGCACCCGCAGCGGGTCCGGCAGCTTTTCCTTGAGCTTGTTCAGCTTCGCCATGGCCTTGGGGATCTGCATCACATCGGCGATGCGCCGGTCGAGGAAGGCCCAGGTCTCGGCGCAATCCGCCGATTTGTCGTTGATCCAGAACAGTACGGTGGAGCTATAGACCCCCGCCAGCAGCATGCGCTTGGTATAGAAATTGTAGTCGGTCGAGCGGTCGCCCACCGCATGCCACGCCGCATCGACGGTCCGATAGAGGAGACGGGCTGCCAGCGCTGCATGGATCGGCAAGGCAAGCGTTGCTACCGCCCGGCGGATCGCCTCGCGATGGGGCATATTGGCCTGCAGCCTGAGGCGCACGGCCAACGCTACTTTTTCCCGCAATTTCAGGCCGCCCCTGTCCGCGGCTTCGAACTCGGCGACCATGCGCCGATCAGCCAGCAGGCTGTGAAATTCGATCATCTCGATGGCGCCGCCGGGAAAGGCATTGCGCGCCACCACCGGTTCGATTCCCAGATTCTTCGCTGCCGTCATCAACGCCTTGTCGCCCCAGCCGTCGAACGGCACATGGGCGAGCGCCGCATCGATCAGTTTTTCGCGCAAGGCATCGGTGTCGGTCATGTCGGCCTCGCTACCCTAGTCGTCGATTTCCGCACCGGCGAAATTGCGGTGCATCTCCTCGACGAACATCAATTTGGAAAGATCGGTCATTCGCATCGGATATAGAATGCCATCTAGGTGATCGCATTCATGCTGCACCACGCGAGCATGAAAGCCGCCGGCTTCCCGCTCGAGCGGCTCGCCTTCCGGCGTCAGCGCGCGATAGCGAATCCTCGAATAGCGGGGAACCCAGCCGGTCATGCCGGGCACTGAAAGACAGGCTTCCCAGCCCTCGGCTATCTCTTCGTCCAGGGGTTCGATTTCCGGGTTGATCAGCACCGTCGGCGCCACCGCCAGCGCGCCCTCGCGCTCGGCCCGGGCCTGGGGTACGTGGAAGATGACGACCCGCTTGCCGACATGCACCTGGGGGGCTGCCAGCCCCGCCCCGCCGATATCCGCCAGGGTTTCCCACATATCCCCTACCAGGGCCCTGATATCCGGGGCAGTCGGGTCAGCCACCGCTTCGGCCGGGCTACGCAGGATGGGGTGCCCCATTCGGGCTATCTTCAGGATCGCCATGGCGCCAATATGGCCTCGATTCGCTCTTGGGCAATG
>DASXQK010000177.1:0-16888 GCA_036493015.1 Dongiaceae bacterium
CCGGGTCGATGCCTATGGCCAGGTGGACGAGGCCAATGCCGCCATCGGCCTGGCGCGCCTGCACACCAAGGGGCCCGCCGATGCCATGCTCGCCCGCCTTCAGAATGACCTGTTCGACCTCGGCGCCGACCTCTGCCGGCCGGAGGCCAAGGAGGGCGATCTGCGCATCGTCGAAAGCCAGGTCGTCCGGCTGGAGCGCGAGATCGACAAGATGAATGCCGCGCTGCAACCGTTGCAGTCTTTCGTACTGCCAGGCGGCGTCCCGGCAGCCGCATATCTGCACCTCGCCCGCACCATTGCCCGGCGGGCCGAACGCGCCATGACAGGTCTGGCTGCAGCGAGTCCGGTTAACCCAGAAGCAATCAAATATATCAACAGGTTATCTGACCATTTGTTCGTCCTTTCCCGCTATCTGAACGGCAAGGGAAAGCGCGATGTCCTGTGGCAGCCAGGGGCCAATCGCTAGGGCCCCGGCTCGTTGACACGCCTATGACACAGACCTATTGTGCGCCCGCACAAAGAGGGGGGCACAGGCGGCCTTTGGGCGTCTCAATCCGGGACGCGAACGCCAGTTCGCCCTTCGTAAAAACATCGGATCTCGGCATATGAAGGTTCTGGTCGCGGTCAAGCGCGTCGTCGATTACAACGTCAAAATCCGGGTCAAGTCAGACGGCACGGGCGTCGAGACGGCCAACGTCAAGATGTCCATGAATCCCTTCGACGAAATCGGCGTCGAAGAGGCCGTTCGCCTCAAGGAAGCGGGCAAGGCGACGGAAATCATCGCCGTCTCGCTGGGTGCTGCTCAATCCCAGGAAACCATCCGCACCGCGCTCGCCATGGGGGCCGATCGCGGCATCCTGGTGCAGAGCGATGCCGAATTACAGCCGCTGGCGGTCGCCAAGCTGCTGAAGGCGGTGGTCGACAAGGAAAAGCCGGAGATCTGCATCCTCGGCAAACAGGCCATCGACGACGATTCCAACCAGACCGGCCAGATGCTTTCTGCCCTGCTCGGCTGGTCGCAGGGCTGTTTTGCTTCCAAACTCGTGCTCAATGGCGATGGCACGGCCAATGTGACCCGCGAGGTCGATGGCGGTCTCGAGACCGTCACCCTCAAGCTGCCGCTCGTTCTCACCACCGACCTTCGCCTGAACGAGCCGCGCTATGCCTCGCTGCCCAACATCATGAAGGCGAAGAAGAAGCCCATCGAGACGCTGACGCCCGAACAGCTTGGCGTCGATGCCAGCCCGCGCCTCAAGACCCTGAAGGTCGGCGAGCCGCCGAAGCGCAAATCCGGGGTCAAGGTGAAGAGCGTCGCCGAGCTGGTCGACAAGCTGAAAAACGAAGCCAAGGTGATCTGAGATGAGCGTCCTGCTGATTGCCGAGCATGACAATGCCGCGCTCAAGCCGGCGACGCTGCATGCGCTCACCGCGGCCAAGGAGATCGGCGGCGATCTGGTGATCCTGGTGGCCGGCCAGAACTGCCGTCCGGCGGCCGAAGCCGCGGCCAAGGTCGCGGGCGTCGGCAAAGTGTTGCTCGCCGACGACGCGCTGTACGCCAATCGCCTCGCCGAGAACATGGCGAAGCTGATCGTAGGATTGGCGCCGGCCTATTCCCATATCCTGGCCGCTGCCACCAGCAGCGCCAAGAATTTCATGCCGCGGGTGGCGGCCTTGCTCGACGTCGCGCAGATCTCGGAGATCAGCGCCGTCGTCTCGCCGGATACCTTCATACGCTCGATCTATGCCGGCAATGCGCTGGCGACCGTACAGTCGAGCGACAAGATCAAGGTCATCACCGTGCGCATGACCGGCTTCGATGCTGCCCCCGCCGAAGGCGGTTCGGCCGCGATCGAGACTGTGGCCAGCGGCGGCGATGCCGGGCTTTCCAAATTCGTCGGCCAGGAGCTGAGCAAGTCGGAGCGCCCCGAACTGACCTCGGCACGCATTATCGTCTCCGGCGGACGCGGCATGCAGAGCGGCGATAATTTCAAGCTGCTCGAGGCAGTGGCGGACAAGCTGCATGCGGCAGTGGGCGCCAGCCGCGCCGCGGTCGATGCGGGCTTCGTGCCCAATGACTACCAGGTGGGCCAGACCGGCAAGGTCGTGGCCCCCGATCTTTACATCGCGGTCGGCATCTCCGGCGCCATCCAGCATCTCGCCGGCATGAAGGACAGCAAGGTCATCGTCGCCATCAACAAGGACGAAGATGCACCGATCTTCCAGGTTGCCGATTACGGTCTCGTCGCCGACCTGTTCCAGGCGGTGCCGGAGTTGACCAAAGAACTAAGCAAATAGGCCCGGGAGCGGCCACACAAACATGATTCGTACCATCGGCGTCATCGGCGCCGGCCAAATGGGCAATGGCATTGCCCATGTTGCAGCACTGCACGGCTATAACGTTAAACTCGTCGATGTCGACGCCTATCAGATCGACAAGGCGAAGGAGACGATCGACCAGAACATGCAGCGCCAGGTGAAGCGCAAGATGTTCAGCGATGCCGAGCGCAAGGCTTCGCTCGCGCGCATCACCACCGGCCAGGACTACCACCTGTTCAGCGATTGCGACCTCGTCATCGAAGCGGCGGTGGAGAACGAAGAGGTCAAGCGCGATATCCTGAAGAAACTCTGCCCGATGCTGAAGCCCGAGGCGATGATCGCCTCCAATACCTCGTCGATCTCGATCACGAGGCTGGCCGCGGCCACCGACCGTCCGGCCAAGTTCATGGGCATGCATTTCATGAACCCAGTGCCGCTGATGGCTCTGGTCGAGTTGATCCGGGGCCTTGCGACCGATGACGAAACCTTCACCACGATCCGCGAACTGGCGGAGAAATTCGGCAAGACGGTGGCGATGGCGGAGGATTTCCCCGCCTTCATCGTCAACCGCATCCTGCTGCCGATGATCAACGAGGCGGTCTATACGCTGTATGAGGGCGTCGGCTCGGTCGAGGCGATCGATACCGCCATGCGCCTGGGCGCCAACCATCCCATGGGACCGCTGGAACTGGCCGATTTCATCGGCCTGGATACCTGCCTTGCGGTGATGCAGGTGCTGTATGAGGGGCTGGCCGACAGCAAATACCGCCCCTGTCCGCTGCTGGTGAAATATGTCGAGGCCGGCTGGCTCGGCCGCAAATCCCAGCGCGGCTTCTACGACTACAGTGGCGAGAAGCCGATTCCCACCCGCTGAGCTGGCCCGGCCCGCTGAGCGGGGATGTCGAGCTTGGCAGCCGTGACACCCGCCGTTGGCGCGGGGGCGACGGGCACGGGCGCCGGTTTTTCCGTGTTCTTCAGATAATAGCTGATCAGCGCGATCGCCTCCGGCGTATCCCATTCGGTGGCGCCCACCAGCGCGCCGACGGCGCGGCCATCGGGACCGACCAGGAAACTGGTCGGCAGGCCATTCACCGACAGGCTGCGGGCGATGCGGTTGCTGGGATCGACATAGACGCCCAGATGCTGGATGCGGTGCTTGTCATAGAAATCGGTGACCTGGGTGGCCCCGCCCCGGTCCACCGACACCGGCAGCACGACGAAATCGGCCCCGCCGAGTTCAGCCTGCAGGCGGTCCAGCGAGGGCATCTCGGCAACGCAAGGGCCGCACCAGGTGGCCCAGAGATTGAGCAGCACGTATTTACCGCGGAAATCCGCCAGGCTCAACGCATGGCCGGCGACGTCGGCGAAGCCATCGTCCGGCGTTGGCAATGAGGGATCGATCCGGCTAAAGTTTTCCACCGAACCCGCGATAGGGGGCCCCGGCTGGGCGGCAAGCGCGGCCGGGATCGAAAGCAGGGCTGCCAGCACGGCGGCAACAACGGCGGCCGGACAGGCTGCGGCAGAGAAAGCCAGGCGTTTGAGCATCAAGAAAATTCCTTCCGCGGAGCCTTCCGCTAACACCATGTGGGGTGGCCGCTTTGCCGGCGGGCCGGCGGCAATCATGCAGCAGATCAACGCCTCGATCGACATCGACCGGCGTCTCTATGCCCAGGACATCGCCGGCAGCCGGGCCCATGCCGCCATGCTGGTGCGCCAGGGCATCATCCGTCAAGCCGATGGCGAGGCGATCCGCGAGGGGCTCGAGCGAATCGAGAATGAGATCGCTGGGGGCCGCTTCGATTTCAAGGCCGCGCTCGAGGACATTCATATGAATGTCGAAGCGCGGCTGGCCGAGTTGATCGGCGCACCCGCCGGCCGGCTGCATACCGCCCGTTCGCGCAACGACCAGATCGCGACCGACTTCCGCCTCTGGCTGCGCGATGCGATGGATGGGCTGGCTATCGAGCTGAAGGCGCTGATTGCCGCCTTGATCGACCGCGCCGAGGAGAATGCCGCGGCAATCATGCCCGGCTATACCCATCTTCAGCTCGCCCAGCCGGTGACCTTCGGCCACCATCTGCTGGCCTATGTGGAGATGCTGGGCCGCGATGCGGGGCGGCTGGCCGATGCCAGGCGGCGCCTGAACGAATCGCCGCTCGGCGCCGGTGCGCTGGCCGGCACATCCTTTCCCATCGATCCGCATATGAGCGCCGCTGCCTTGGGCTTTGCGCGACCCATGGCCAACTCCATGGATGCGGTCGCGTCCCGCGATTTCGCGCTGGAATTCCTTTCCGCCGGCGCCATTCTTGCCACCCACCTCTCGCGGTTTGCCGAGGAATTGGTTCTGTGGACCAGTGATGGATTCCGCTTCGTGCGCCTGGGCGATGCCTTCACCACGGGCAGTTCCATCATGCCGCAGAAGCGCAATGCCGATGCCGCCGAGCTCGTGCGCGGCAAGGCGGGGCAGGCTATCGGGGCCTTGATCCAGCTGCTGGTGGTGATGAAGGGCCTGCCGCTGACCTATGGCAAGGATATGCAGGAGGATAAGCAGCCGGTGTTCCTGGCCGTGGACAATCTGCATCTGTCGCTGGCCGCCATGACCGGCATGGTGCGCGATCTCACGGTGAATGCCGAGGCCATGCGCGCCGCCTGCGAGCGCGGCTTCATCACTGCAACCGATCTCGCCGACAATCTGGTGCGCCGCCTCGATTTGCCCTTCCGCGAAGCCCATCACATCGCCGGCAGCCTGGTGCGGCTGGCCGAACAGAAGGGCTGCGGCCTCGCCGAGCTGCCACTTGCGGACATGCAGCGCATCGAGCCCCGTATCGATGAAACCATCCGCGGCGCGTTGAGTGTCGAGGCGGCGGTGGCGAGCCGCACCAGCCATGGCGGAACGGCGCCGGACAATGTGCGCCGCGCGGCAGCAGCGGCACGGGAGCGATTCCTATGAGAACCACCGCGCTGATGCTCTGTGTGATGCTGGCTCTGATGCTGCCGCTCGTCGGCTGCGGCAAAAAGGGCGACCCCGGCCCGCCGGTGCCCGATACCTTCCCAAACCAATATCCCAAGGCAGAAACCGCGCCCGAGCTGAAGTCGCAATCGGGTATTCCAGCCTTGCCCAAGCCCGAACAACCGCCCTCGGCGCTGACCCCGTTCCAGATCCAGCCATGAGCCATTTCCACTTCGCCGGCGGCACCTTGCATGCTGAAGGGGTGCCGCTGGACCGGCTTGCCGCCGAGGTGGGCACGCCGTTCTATTGTTATTCCAGCGCGGTGCTGAGCGAGCGCTATCACGCCTTCACCCGGTCCTTCGACGGCCGGCGCGCGATGATCTGCTATTCGCTGAAGGCCAATTCGAACCAGGCGGTGATCGCCACCCTGGCGAAACTGGGCGCCGGCGCCGACGTGGTTTCCGAGGGCGAGATGCGCCGGGCCTTGGCCGCCGGCATTCCGGCGAGCCACATCGTCTTTGCCGGCGTCGGCAAGACGGAACGCGAAATGGCCGCCGGCCTCGATGCCGCCATCCATCAGTTCAATGTCGAATCCCTGCCGGAGCTGGAGGCGCTGGACCGCGTCGCCCGCGACAAGGGCAAGCGCGCGCGGGTGGCGCTGCGCGTCAATCCCGATGTCGATGCCCGCACCCACAAGAAAATCGCTACCGGCAAGGCCGAGAACAAATTCGGTGTCGAGCTGGGGCGCGCACGCGAGATCTACGCCCAGGGCAGCGCCATGGCCGGGATCGAGATGCGGGGCCTGGCCGTGCATATCGGCTCGCAGTTGACCGACCTTTCCCCCTATCGCGCGGCCTTCTCTAAAATTGCCACATTGTGCGCCGAGCTCAGGTCCGATGGAAAAATCGTGGAGATGCTCGATCTGGGCGGCGGGATCGGTATTGCCTATCGCGACGAGGCAGCACCGGCAATCGAGGATTACGGCCGCGTGGTGGACGAGACCGTGGGCAATCTCGGTTGCCAGCTGGTATTCGAGCCGGGACGCTGGATCGTCGGCCCCGCGGGGCTGCTGGTGACCCGGGTGATCTATGTCAAACAGGGCGTGGAGCGCAGCTTTGTCATCGTCGATGCGGCCATGAACGATCTGATCCGCCCCACCCTGTATGACGCCTATCACCCAATCCTGCCGGTGAAGGAGCCGGCCTCCGATGCCGCCGTGAAGCGCTTCGACGTGGTGGGGCCGATTTGCGAGACGGGCGATTTCTTTGCCCATGAGCGGCCCCTGCCGCCGCTCGCGGCCGGCGATCTGCTGGCCTTGACCCAGGCCGGCGCCTATGGCGCGGTGATGGCCTCGACCTATAACAGCCGGCCGCTGGTGCCGGAGGTGCTGGTGCGTGGCAAAGATCACGGGATTGTCAGGGCGCGGCCCAGCTATGATGATATAATTCAGATGGATAGCCTGCCGCCCTGGCTTTAGGAAATGAGCCTGAGGCATGGGCCTTAAGGAGCGAGATTTGGCGCAAGCCACGCCCCGGCGAAACCTGCGGAACGAAGTAAGCGACAACCGCAAGGTGCCAGTCACGCGCACCCGGCTGAGGCTCGTGCGCCTCGGCCTGTTCTGGGAACAGGCCTGGCCGGCGCTCTGGCCCGCCGCCGCAGTGGTCGGGCTGTTCCTGGCCTTCGCGCTGCTGGATGTCTTCCCCCTGCTGCAGGGCTATCTGCATATCGGCGTTCTGGTGGCGCTGGCGCTCGGCCTTGGCTATCTGCTCTGGCGGGGGGTTCGCGGCCTTCATTTGCCCGACGAAGCCACCGCGCGCCGCAAGCTCGAGATCGTCAATGAACTGCAGCACCGCCCACTGGCCACGCTGGAAGACCAGCTTGCCGGCGGCCGGGCGGATCCGGCATCGGCCCAACTCTGGGAACTGCATCGCCGGCGCGTGCAGCAGCAGCTCGGGCGCCTGCGCCTGGGTCTTCCGGCGGGCAGTCTGGCGAAGCGCGATCCCTATGCGCTGCGCGGCATCGTGGTTTTGCTGCTCGTCCTTGGCATCACCGTCGGCTGGGGTGATAGCCGCGAGCGTCTTGGCCATGCCTTCCAGCCGACTTTCGCCGCACCGCCGCCGCCCATCCCCCCGCGCCTCGATGTCTGGGTGACGCCGCCCGCCTATACCAACCAGCCGCCTGTCTTCCTTGCCGCCGTCGATCCGGCCGCAGCGCCGCTTCATGTGCCTCAGGGCAGCGAAGTGCTGGCCCAGGTCCAGGGCGGCAGCGGCGCCACGGAGTTGCGCCTGGGCGATGCCACGGCGAAGTTCGATGTGATCGGCGAGGGCACCTTCCGCGCCACCGGCAAGATCGAGAATGGCGATCGCTTGGCGGTGATGCAGAACGGCAAGGAGATTGCCGGCTGGCCTTATAAGGTCATCGAGGATCAGCCGCCGCTGGTGGCCTTTACCCAGCCGCCTTCGGAGACGGAGCGTCACGCGCTGCGGCTCGACTACGCCGCCAGCGACGATTACGGCATTGCCAAGGTCCAGGTTGTGATCACGCGGCGCGATGAGGCGGGCGAAGCCGTGCCGCTGCCCGGCATGCCCTCCAAGCTCGTCATCGACCTGCCGGCCGCCAGCACCGATCCCCGGGTAGCGCGCGGCGTCAGCTTCCGCGATCTGACGGCCAATCCCTGGGCCGGCACACCGGTGCGCCTGATGCTTACGGCAATCGACGCCACCGGGCAAAGCGGCAGCGCGCAGCCCGTCGACATCCTGCTGCCCGAGCGTCCGTTCAACAATCCGGTCGCCAAGATGATCATCGAGCAGCGCCGCCTGCTGACGCTGCAGCCGGAAAACCGCATCGCCGTGTCGCGGCGGCTGTTCGCGATTGGCAATGATGCGCCCGCCTATCAGGGCGATCCCGTTGTGACGCTGGCGCTGCGCATTTCCGGGCGGCGGCTGATCGCCGACAAGACCGGTGCGGGCATACCCGAGGTACAGGCCTTGTTGTGGCAGACCGCCATGCGCCTGGAGGAAGGCAGCATGTCCAGCGCCGAAATGGCGTTGCGCGCGGCCGAGCAGGCCCTCCAGGAGGCGCTCGACCGCGGCGCTCCCGACGAGGAGATCCAGAAGTTGATGAACGATCTGCAGCAGGCGATGAACCAGTTCCTCGATGCGCTGACGCAGCAGGCGATGAAGAACGCGCCGAACGGGCACATCCCTTCCGATACCGCCCGCCAGATGACCCTGCAGCGCGAAGACTTGCAGCGCCTGCTGGACAAGGCGCGCGAGATGGCCAAGGGCGGCGCACGCGATGCCGCGCGCCAGATGCTCTCGCAGCTGCAGGACATGCTGGAGAATCTCCGGGTCAATCCCCAGGCCCAGAACTCAACCGATCCTGCCGAGCGCCAGGCGACCGAGATGATGCGCGATCTGGGCGATCTCGCGCGGCGCCAGCAGAACCTGCTCGACAAGACGTTCCGCGATTCCCAGCAGCTGGCGCCCGGCCAGCAATCGCCCAACAGCCAGGGCTGGGCCCAGGAACAGGGCGAGCTGCAGCAGAAGCTGCAGCAGCTCAACAAGCGCTTCAATGATTTGCTGGGCCAGTCCCCTGCTCAGTTCGGCGAGGCCGGCCGCGAGATGGGCCGCGCCGAGGATTCGCTGCGCGGAGGCTTTCCCGGCGGCGCCGTGCAGCCCCAGACCCGGGCGCTGCAGGACCTCCAGCAGGGCCAGGCCGAGATGATGAAGCAGCTGGTCGAGCATTTCGGCAAACAGCCCGGCCACCGCAATTCCAACCAGCTCGACCAGTTCGGCCAGTCGCAGGATCCGCTGGGTCGCTCGCTGCCGGGTGCAGGCCAAATGGATACCGGCGACGTCAAGGTCCCGGATAAATCCGATCTGCAGCGGGCGCGCGAAATCCTCGACGAGCTGCGCCGGCGCGCGGGCGAGAACAGCCGCCCGCGCTATGAGCTCGATTATCTCGACCGGCTGCTGAAGCGGTTCTGACGCTCCGCGTCGCTGCCTGTCGCGGCTGCGCCAAAAGCCGTCGCCGCCCACCTTGCCGCTACACGCCTGGCCGACTATCGTCCGGCCACGCTTCCTTGCGGCCACGTTTGCGTGCGGCCGGACGGCCACGGCCATATCCCGAGGAGATTTCCATGAACCATGACGTCATCGTCACCTGCGCCGTCACCGGTGCCGGCGATACGGTGGGCAAGCATCCGGCGATCCCGGTGAGCCCAAAGCAGATCGCCGACGCCGCGATCGAGGCCGCCAGGGCCGGCGCTTCGGTCGCCCATATGCATGTGCGCGATCCCAAGACCGGCAAGGGCAGCCGCGAGACGGCGCTCTACCGCGAGGTGGTGGAACGGGTGCGCGACAGCGGCGTCGATATCATCATCAACCTGACGGCCGGCATGGGTGGCGATCTCGAAATCGGCGGCGGCGAAAAGCCGATGGCCTTCGGCCAGGGAACCGATCTGGTCGGCGCGCTGGAGCGTCTCGCCCATGTCGAGGAGCTGCTGCCTGAAATCTGCACCCTGGATTGCGGTACGCTGAATTTCGGCGACGGCAATTCCATCTTCGTCAGCACGCCGACCCAGCTTCGCGCGGGCGCCAGGAAGATCCGCGAGCTGGGCGTGAAGCCGGAGCTCGAAGTGTTCGATACCGGCCATCTGTGGTTCGCCAAGCGCATGGCCGAAGAAGGCCTGCTGGAGGATCCGCCGATGTTCCAGCTTTGCCTCGGCATTCCCTGGGGAGCACCCGCGGAGACGACGGTCATGAAGGCGATGGTGGATATGCTGCCGCCCCAAGCCGTATGGGCGGGCTTTGGCATCGGCCGCAATCAGATGCCCATGGTGGCGCAGGCGATCCTGCTGGGCGGCAATGTGCGCGTCGGGCTGGAAGACAACATTTGGCTGGAGAAGGGCGTCTATGCCAGCAACGGCACGCTGGTCCAGCGCGCCATCGAAATCATCCGCCTGATGGGCGCGCGCGTGCTGAGCCCCGCGGAAGCGCGCAAGAAGATTGGGCTGAAACCTCGCAATTAAGTCGGCCCCGCAACTGAGTCAGGCGCACAACGACTAAGCGAACAAGGAAAGGAACAAGGCCATGGCCGGTGCGAAGGATATTCGCCGTGTTGCAATCGTCGGTGGCGGGGTGATCGGCGGCGGCTGGGCCGCCCGGTGCCTCGCCCACGGCCTCGATGTTGTGGCGACCGATCCCGGCCCGGGTGCGGAAGAAAAGCTGCGGGCCACGGTCGCCAATGCCTGGCCGGCGCTCACCACCGTGGGCCTCAAGCCTGGCGCCAGCCAGCAGCGCCTCTCCTTCGCCAAGGATCTGGAGTCGGCGGTAAAGGATGCGGATTTCGTGCAGGAGAGCGCGCCGGAAAACGAAGATCTGAAGCGCAAGCTCCATGCCCGCATCGATGCCGCAGCCCGGCCCGAGGTGATCATCGCCTCCAGCTCGTCTGGCCTGCTGCCCTCGCGCTTTCAGGCCGATTGCAAGCATCCCGAGCGCGTGCTGGTCGGCCATCCCTTCAACCCGGTCTATATGTTGCCGCTGGTGGAGGTTCTGGGCGGCGACAAGACCGATGCCAAATTCATCGACCTGGCGGCGGATTTCTATCGCCGCATTTCCATGCGACCGCTGAAGGTGAAGGTCGAGGTGCCGGGCTATATCGCCGACCGGCTGCAGGAGGCGCTGTGGCGCGAGGCGCTGCATCTGATCGCCGACGGGGTCTGTACCACCAGCGATATCGACGATGCGATCCGGTTCGGTCCAGGTCTGCGCTGGTCGTTCTTCGGCACCTGCCTGATCTATCACCTGGCCGGCGGCGATGAAGGCATGGCGCATTTCATGGACCATTTCGGCCCGGCGCTGGAGTTGCCCTGGACCAACCTCAAGGCGCCGAAGGTGACCCCGGAACTCATCCGGCGCATGGTCGATGGCACCAGGGATCAAGCCGCCGGCAAGTCGGTCAAAGAGCTGGAGCGCTTCCGCGACGATTGCCTGATCGCCGTCGATCGCGCGATCACCGAAGTGCGGGCCAAGTACGGCATCGATACCGGGGCCGCGTAAGCCCCGCGGATGGCCGAGCTACCGATCACGATGACGGGCGCCGGCGCGAGCGACGCCGAGCCGCTCGATCTCTATCGCGTCTCGGTCAAGCCGGAGTGGATCGACTACAACGGCCATATGCACGAGGCTTATTACGTCCTCGTCTTCGGCTTTACCACGGATGCCTTCCTCGATCTGATCGGCATGAATGCGGGCTATCGCGAGCGCACCCACACATCGCTATACACGATAGAAGGCCATATTGCCTTTCTGCAGGAGGTGCCGCTGGGCACCAGTCTTCGAGTGACCACCACGCTGGTAGCGTCCGACGCGAAGCGGGTGCACCTGTTCCATCAGATGATCCGGGAAAGCGATGGGGCGATGCTCGCAACCTATGAGTTGCTGGCACTCCATGTCGACCAGAGAGGCCCGAAGGTGAGCGCCATGCCGGCACCGATCCTCGACAAGGTCAGCGCGATTGCCGCCGCACATTCCTCGCTCGCCGGAGCCCTTCCGACTTCGGGCACCAGCCGCATCCTGCTGAACCTCAAGTCGCGCTAAAAGCGTCAATCTTGCAAGACCGGTACGCCGGGTCTTTACTCACACAAATTTGGCGAACGGAGGCTTCGCTGGCGCCGGAAGGAACGACAACGCCGCTGCAGCCGCAGTTGCTGCTCGCGCGTCTGACCGCGATGGCGCCGGATGAGCTGGCCCGCGTGGCGTTTCGCTGGTACGGCGGCGCCATGACCTTCGCCCTGCTGCAGGAACGCATGCTGCGGCTGGCGGCCTGGCTGCGGCAAGAGACCGGTGTGGCGACCGGCGATCGCGTGCTTGTCTGCCTGCCGAAATCGCCGGAGGCGGTGGTCGCCCTCTACGGGACAATGGCAGCAGGCGGCGTCTATTCACCCGTCCAGTATCAGGATTCTGCCGATCGCCTGAACGCGGTTGCGGCCTCGATGCAGCCGAAGGTGATTCTGACATCCCGCCCGATGGCCGGGCAATTCGCCGGCTATTCTTCGCGCCTGCATGCCGTCGATCTCGCTGCCGAGGGGACGGGTTTCGAGGCCCTGACCAGCAGCAGCAAACCGCTTGGGGCTCCCTTCGCGGTCGAGTCCGAGGATCTTGCCTGGATCATTCATACATCGGGCTCCACCGGCGAGCCCAAGGGCGTGATGCTCTCCCATCGCGCCATGGCGGCCAATGTCGAGGCGATGCAGCAGCGCGACCGGATGAGTACTGTGGACCGGCGAATCAGCCATGCGCCGCTGCACTACATCTCGGCCTTCGATCTTCTGTTCCCGCTCGTCTCCGGCGTACAGATCTATCTGCTGCCCGAGAAGGAGGCGATGTTTCCAGAACGCGTCGGCGAGGTGATGGAGCGCGAGCGCACCACCATCTGGTCGTCCAGCGCCACGGCGCTGCGCCTGCTGCTCGAGCGCGGCGCGCTTGCGGCGCGCGACCTCTCGGCAATGCGGCGCATCTCTTTTTACGGAGAAGCAATGCCGATGGCGACATTGCGCCAGATCATGGCAGCGCTACCCCATGTCGAGTTCGTCAATCACTATGGCGCCACGGAAGCCGACCTGATCGCGAGCTTTCCGGTGCCGCGGCCTTTGCCCGAGACGATGGTGCGCCTGCCGCTCGGTTGGCCCGCCGATAAGGTCGACCTCACCCTGCGCGACGCCGCGGGCAACCTCGTGCCGGATGGCGAAATCGGCGAAATCTGCCTGGTCGGTCCCGGCGTCACCTCTGGCTATTGGGGCGATCCGGTCTTGTCGGCGGCAAGGCGCATGCCCGGCATTGCCCAATCCCACCGCACGGGCGATCTCGCCTATCGCTCCGCTGATGGAATCCTGCATTCGGCCGGCCGCACCGACCAGATGGTGAAGATTCGCGGCCAGCGCCTCGATCTCGGCGAAGTCGAGGCGGTGCTGCGCCTCCATCCACTGGTCCGAGACGCGCTGGCGGTGGCGGCCGGCGAACCCGATCTCACGGTCAAGGCGGTGGTGTTGAGCGAGCGCGGGCATGATCTGCTGGCCGAGCTCGATCAGCTTTGCCGACGGCGCCTGCCCCGCCATGGCCGGCCGGTTCGCATCACGGTGCTGGCAAAATTCCCCCAGCTCGCCACCGGCAAGGTCGACCGCCTGGCACTGCGGCAGCGGGCGCTGGCCTGACGCCAGCCTGGCTGGAATGGGCCGGTGGCCTCACTTGAAAGCCGCCAACCTTGAAAGGTACTGGGGTGCCGCCTATTTCAGAAGGGACGGCGCCCCTTCGGGGCCGTCGCGGGTCCTGTCGGGACCCAAGCCCGCTCGAAGGGAGGGGCAGAATGACTCGTGTACCGCTGTTCAGCAGCCCGCTGCTTCTGGGATTCGATCGTTTCGAGCGCACGCTCGACCGAATGGGCCGGGCAGCCGAGAGCTATCCGCCCTATAACATCGAGCAGCTGGCCGAGAACCGCCTGCGCATCACGCTGGCCGTTGCCGGCTTTGGGCGCGAGGATCTCGAGATTTCGCTCGAAGCTAATCAGCTGACGATCCGCGGCAAGCAGACCGATCAGGGCGAGCGCGTCTTCCTGCATCGCGGCATCGCCGCGCGGCAGTTTCAGCGCAGCTTCCTGCTGGCCGACGGGCTGGAGATCGCCGGGGCCGAATTGAACAACGGCCTGCTGGAGATCGACGTGCTGCGCCCGGAAATCGAGGTCCTGACCCGCAAGATTCCCATTCGCGGCAACGCCGCCGGCGCCGGCCGCATTACCGTCAGCGCGCCCGGCACTGCCGCACCGCAAAAGGAGTAACCGCCATGAACACCAGCGAAACAATTCGCAGCATATCGCCCCAGGCTCTTGCCTTGCTCGGCATGCAGAGCATGGCCTATCTGCGCAAGATTACCGTCGATGGCATGCCGGGCTTCGGCATCTTCGCAGCCGACGGGACCCAGCTTGCCTTTGCGCCCAGCCGGGCACTCGCCGTCGCCGCCGTGCGCGAGCACGATCTGGAGCCCGTCAGCGTCCACTAGAGGCGAGGCCGCGTGTTGTTGCATGGCCTCTTTAGACCGCACGGCTTTGCCTAGGCGGCATGACTCGTGGGCGTCTCAGTAAGCAGCGCATAGAGCGCATCGCGGCTTTCGGCGCCCCGCAGCTTTTCGCAGACCTGGCGATCGCGCAGCAGGCGCGAAACCCGCGCCAGCGCCTTCAGGTGATCGGCACCCGCGGTTTCCGGCGCCAGCAGCAGGAAAACGAGATCGACCGGCTGCTGGTCGACCGCATCGAAATCCACCGCAGGCTCGACCCGCGCGAACAGGCCGTGCAGGCGCTGCAATCCCGCCAGCCGGCCGTGGGGAATGGCGATCCCATTGCCCACCCCGGTCGAGCCCAGCCGCTCGCGCTCCAGCAACACGTCGAAGATCTGCCGCTCGCCGAACCCCGATAGCTCCGCCGCGCGCTTGGCCAGTTCCTGGAGCAGCTGCTTCTTGGCACTCACCCTGAGCCGGGCCACGACAGCAGCCGGGCTGATCAAATCCGCGATATCCATTACGTCCCTCGTGCAAACATTCTCCCCGCAGCAACGGCTTTTGCTTAAACCCTGCGCGGTAGTCGTAGCTTAAGCGCCGACGCGTCGATCCCCGGCGGCACCGTTGCCGGGACGGTTCCCTTTGGGATCGACCCAGCCGACATTTCCATCCGCCCGGCGATAGACCATGTTCAAGCCGCCATGGGCGCGATTGACGAACATCAGCGCGCCATCGTCGGCCAGATCGAGGCGCATCACTGCCTCGCTTACCGTCAGTGTCGCGATATCGGTTTTCATCTCGGCGATCACCATCGGCAGGCCGCCGCTCTCCTCGCCGGCCAGCCCGTCAACCGGTCCGGAATCCGAATCCGGCGAGAGCACGTAGAGCCCGGCGCTTTCCATCTGCACCGGCGCCTTGTGGTGATCGCGCAGCCGGCGCTTGTGCCGGCGCAGCCGCTTGGCCAGGCGTTCGAGCGCCTGGTCGCAGGCGATATAGGGCTGGTCCGCCAGGGCCTCGCTTTGGGCCATGATGCCGCGCCCAACATGGGCGCTGACCGAAGCGCGATAGAGATGGGCGTCGCGAGAAAATGTCACGGTCGCGTCGATTGCATCGCCAAAATATTTGCCGAAAACGTCGTCCAGGCTGCTGCGCACATGCTCGCGCAACGCGTCGCCCACGTCGATCTGCTGGCCTTTGACGATCAGATTCATTGGTTGGAATCCCGGTTTCCGGGCGGTGCCGGCACTCGACAGCGAAATCGCCCCGGCGCGAAGGCGGCAGACCATAAGGGCGCCGGTTTGGGCTGTCAAGTAAAGGCCCATGCCCTTGATTAAGTTACCTTTTTCATCTTGGACGCCGCCCCGCCGATTACAAGGTTTTTCCTCGCCGGCGCCGCGAGGAAGAGGGAATTCGAAGCATTTCCCGGTACTTCGCCACCGTGCGGCGGGCGACGTCGATTCCCTCATTCCGCAGCAACCGGGCAAGCGCCTCGTCGCTGAGCGGCTTGCCGGCGGGCTCCGCCGTGATCAGGCGCTGCAGCCTCGCGCGCACCGCCGCCGGGGCGTGGTCCGCGCCATCCTTTGCCGCCAGCCTGCCGGCGAAGAAATCGCACAGGGCCACCACGCCACGCGGCGTCGCCGCGTACTTGTTCGCCGTGGCCCGGCTGACGGTGCTTTCATGCAGGTCGAGTTTGCGGGCGATCTGGCGGCGCGAGAGGGGCTTTAGTGCCGCAACGCCGCTCTTCAGAAATCCCGCCTGGCGGGCGACGATCTCATGGGCGACCCGCAGCAATGTCTCGCTGCGGCGGTCAAGCGCGCGCAGCAGCCAGCGCGCGGCAGCCCGCCTCTCCTTGAGATAGTCGTGAGCCGCTACATCGCTGGATCGGGGCAGCGGATGGCGCTCGCTCAACGCCAGATGCGGCTCGCTGCTGAGCTCCACCGACCAGCCCCCGCCGGTTGCGGGTTCGATCGAGAGATCGGGAACGATCGCCGCCACAATTGCCTGGTCGAAGACAAGGCCGGGGCGCGGATCGAGCCGGCGCAATTCATCGATCATGGCGCTCAGCCGCGCGGCATCGACGCCGCAGCGCGCCATCAGGGCCTTGCGGTCGCCCGCGGCAAGCAAATCGAGGTACTGCAGAAGTGTCCTCATCGGCGTGTCGAGCCGGCCGCGATCGGCGAGCTGCAAGGCAAGGCATTCACCGAGGTCACGGGCAAAGACACCGGGCGGATCGAATTGCTGCAGCCGGGCGAGGATGCGCTGCATGCGTGCCGGCTCGGCCTTCAGGCGCTGCGCAATATCGGCGGGATCGACAGTCAGATATCCGGCTTCATCCAGTGCTTCGATCAGCGCGCGGCCGATGACCCGATCGCCGGCTTTCGCGACATCGGCGCCAAGCTGTTGCAGCAAGTGATCCTGCAGGCTGGGGCCACCAGCCGGAACCTCATTTGTTTCACCCGATATCGGCGCGCTGCGCTGGCGCGACACCCCGGCAAAGAGACGGGCGAGGCCCTTCGGCAGCGGCCGGAAAGAGGCACCTGCGGGCCGCTTTGGTTTGCGTACAGCCGGCGGC
>DASXQK010000178.1:0-11339 GCA_036493015.1 Dongiaceae bacterium
GCGAGTATTCTCGTGGTGGCATCCCACGCCTCTGATACGCTGCGCAGGCTCTGCAACAAGGCCGCCCTGTTGCGCGAAGGCCGCCTGATCGAAGTCGGTCCGGTCGACCAGATATTGGCGCGCTACACCGCAGAAGGCTGAGGCAAGCTCGAGCGGCGTTGCCAGCCTGCCGGGCTCGGCCTCATAATTGAGGCAGGCGCCTGCTTTAGGGAGGGCTGCATGCAGCTTGTCATCGATCAATCCGATTTCGTCCAGCTATCCACTGCGACGCGCGGCGAGCTTCTGCGCCTGCTCGGCGGCGAAACCCAGCCGGTGGCCCCGGGTGCTGCAGCCCCGGCCAAGCGGGGTTTCCGCTGGCGTCAGCCTCATGACGTCAATCAGGCTCTGTTGCGCAAGCTGTTGAAGGGCGCCGATGCGGCGACCCGCGAGCGCCTGGGAGTGTTTGCGCGCAATAACGGCCGGGCCAGCATGAAACAGCTTCTTGCCGTGACGAAGGACAAGGACTGGCACGCCCTGACACCCTGGGAGGGTGCCATCACCCGGCGCCTGCGCCGGCTCGTCGGCGACGACAACCGGATCGTGTCGCTGATGCAGTGGGATTACGAGGCGGAAGTCTGGGATGCCGATCACAGCAACCTGCTGGACGGCGTCTATTATGTTTCCGCCGCGACCACCAAGGCGCTGCGCAAGGAACTCGGCCTGGACTAGACTAGCGTTCGCCACGCCCAAAAGCTAACGGGCCGATTCCCGCCCGGGAACCGGCCCGCTTGTTTCTATCGCTGTCCTGACGGGTCAGGATTTCTTCTGGCGGAACTGGGTGTGGCAACCACCGCAGCCCTTGGAACCCACCACGTCATATTGCGCGGCGAAAGCGGCCATATCACCGCTCTTGGCGGCATCGGCCAGCTTGCCGGCTTCGGCGGCCAGTACGGCAGCGGCGGCCTTGAAATCGTCGAAATGGTCCCAGATTTCCGGCTTGGCATAGCTCTTGCCCGGCATATCCGTCAGGCTGGTGCCCTTGGGGAACAGGTCCGGAATTTTCATGGCATTGGCCTGCAGCCCGGAAGCGAGTTCCGCCATGGCCGCCAGATCGCCGGACTTCGCCTCGACGATGGCGCCCATGGCCTTCATCTTAGCGCCGTTATCCTTCATCAACGCCACCCGGGCATCCACGGCGGCCTGCATATCGTCGGCCGCGGCCTTACCGGTGAAATTCTGCAACGCGAAAAATCCGACTCCGGCAATCACGGCGATGCCGATCACGGTGGTTAGCATTCTGCGTCTCATCAGATCCACTCCCTCCGGTGCTGACTATTTCCCACGTCAGCCTAAAAGCTCGCCTGGAGGCAGGGGGCTGTAAAGTAGTCACCCCAGCGTAACCCTGCCCTTACACGAAAATGTGACCGGCACGAAAAGGCGACTGGGCATGCTGCGCTGCATCAGTTATTTTTTAGATCGCCAGCGAGCGCCGTGACGCCAGAGCGGTTTCTTCGATCCGGATTCGCCAAGCCAGTATCGCGGCATTGGCGATCCCGAAAATCACGGCCAACAGCCAGGCATCAAAGGCCAGGGGCAGGATCACCATCTCGAGTTCGACGATCAGATAATTGGGATGGCGCAGAAAGCGATAGGGGCCGCGACGAACCAGCGGTGCGCTGGGCAAATGGATGATACGGGTCGTCCAATAGCGCCCCAACGTCGCCAGAACCCATAGCCGCGCAACTTGCAGCAAGCCGAACAGAACAAGCCAAGGCCAGCGTGGCGGCGTATCGGCAGGAATGACAACCAGCATTGCGGCGAACCAGGCCAGATGCAGGCCGACGATCAACGGATAGTGCGAGCGGCCGATCTCGACCGCGCCTTCCGCGAGAAGGCGGCGCGTATTGCGCCGGGCATGCAGCAGCTCGGCCACGCGCAACAACACCACCACAGCAAGGACGAGATGAAACAGGCTCAAGCTGCTTCGAGCAGTTGCAGTCCGACGCTGAATCCCGGGCCCAGCGCCGACATCAGATAGCGTCCCGCGCTGGCTGTCGCGAGCGTGCGCTCGAGAACGAATAATACGGTAGCGGCAGACATGTTGCCGTAGCCGCGCAGAACCTCGCGCGCCACGGTCAATCCACCCGCCGGCATGGAGAATGCCTCTTCCAACGCATCCAGCACCTTGGCGCCGCCTGGGTGGCAGACGACGCCGGCGAGATTGTTGACTGAGACGCCGTGGTTGCCGAGGAAGGCGTCGGCAATAGGCCGGATCTCTGCCCGCACCAAAGCCGGGATATCGCGCGAGAACAGGACACCCAGGCCGTCTTCCTGCACACGCCAGCCCATGATGTCGAGGGATTGCGCCCAGGTATGTTCGCCCGCCGCGCCGAAGGCGGGGCCCGATCCGCTCGTCGATATGACGGCGGCGGCGGCCCCATCGCCGAACAGCGCCGAGGCAATCACGTTGCTCTTCGAATTGTCGCCATGCCGGAAGGTGAGGGTGCAGAGTTCCACCACAAGATAAAGCACGTTCGATCCCGGCAGCGCGCGGGCTTGATCGACGGCGCGCGCCAGGCCAGTGACACCGCCAGCACAGCCAAGGCCGAAGATGGGCAAGCGCCGCGCATCCCGGCGCAGACCCAGGCGTTCGATGACGAGCGCGTCCAGGCTGGGTGTGGCGACACCCGTTGTGGAAACCGCCACGACCGTATCGATATCGCCGGTCGAGAGCCCGGCCTGGTCGAGGGCCTTTTGCGCCGCCTCGCAAAGCAGGTCGACGGCATGTTCGGTGAACAGCTGGCTGCGTTCGACCCAGCCATGGGGTGCCAGATACCATTCCAGCGGCATGCAGGAATAACGCGCATCGATGCCGGCATTGTCGAAAACCGGCATCAGCCGGGTGAGATCGGCCTTGTCGCGATCGAACAGAAGATGGCTGACATCGCGCACCTCCGTCTGCTCGTAGCGGTGTTTCGGCACAGCTGTCGCGAGCGAGCAAAGGCGGGGAGTAACCATGGGATGGATATAAGTCCGGATCGTGGAAAACGTTATTATCGTACACTTCACTTGTTTGTGTTGCCTTGTCCACCACCGATTAGCCTCGCCTTTCACCTGAGCTGGCCTTCCCTTATCATCGCCTGATGAGCGAGCCGGCCGAATCGCCCGTTATTCCGCCGCCAAAACCGGTCCGAATTGGCCTTTGGCCCAGGCTGCGCGGCTATTTCTTTGCCGGCATGCTGGTCACGGCACCCATCGCGATCACGGTCTATGTCGCGCTGCTGCTGATCTCTTTCGTCGACGAGCGGGTCTTTGCCCTGATCCCGCCGGTATACAACCCGGAAACCTATCTGCCCTTCTCGGTGCCCGGCATCGGCGTTGTGCTGATGATCGTGATCCTGACGCTGATCGGCGCGATTGCCGCGGGTTATCTCGGCAAGATGCTGCTGCGGCTCAGCGACCGCCTGCTGAACCGGATGCCAGTCGTTCGCAGCATCTATGGCGTCGCCAAGCAGATTGTCGAGACGGTGGTCAGCAACAAATCCGTCGCTTTCCGCGAGGTCGTGCTGATCGAGTACCCGCGCAAGGGTATCTGGACTATCGGGTTTCTGACCGGCCGCGCTATCGATCAGATCGGCGAAACCCTGAGTCACCCCGGCCTGGTCAATGTCTTCGTGCCGACGACGCCCAATCCAACCTCAGGATTTCTGCTGTTCGTGCCTGAAGGCGACATGAAGCGCCTGCGCATGTCGGTGGAGGATGGGATCAAGCTGGTGATTTCTGCCGGCATCGTCGTGCCGCCCGGCGCGCGACGCGCGGTCCCGGTGGAGATAGAGACGACAGGGCGCTAGACCGCGCGCAGGGCTTTGACGCCGGCGTCGCGTTCAAAGAGATAGAGCAAAGTGCGCAGTGCCTTGCCGCGTGGCGTGGCCAGCGCTGCATCGCGTTCCATGATCAGCCGCGCATCGGCATGGGCAACGGCGATCAGATCGCTGTGCTCAGCTGGGCTCGCCAGGCGGAATTCCGGCAACCCGCTCTGCCGCGTGCCAAGGATTTCGCCGGCGCCGCGCAGCCGAAGGTCTTCTTCGGCGATGCGGAACCCGTCTTCGGTCTCACGCAGGATGCTGAGGCGCGCTTTCGCCGTTTCGCCCAGCGGCGCCTGGTAGAGCAACAGGCAGGTCGAGTGCGCATCGCCCCGGCCGATGCGGCCGCGAAGCTGATGCAGTTGGGCCAGGCCGAAGCGCTCGGCATGTTCGACGACCATCACCGAGGCGGCAGGAACATCGACACCCACTTCGATCACCGTGGTGGCGACGAGTATGTCGAGGCGGCCTTCGGCGAAGCCGGACATGGCCATGTCCCGCTCTGCTGCTTTTATGCGGCCGTGGACCAGGCCGACGCGCTCGCCAAAGGTCTGTTTCAGCTGGGCGTGGCGCTGCTCGGCGGCAGCCAGATCGCTCTCATCGGATTCCTCCACCAGCGGACAGACCCAAAAGACCCGGGCACCGCCGGCGATCGCCCGGCGCACCGCGGCGATCACCTCATCCAGGCGCTCGAGTGGAACAGTGCGGGTGTCGATGGGTTTGCGTCCCGGCGGCTTCTCCGCCAGCCGTGAGACATCCAGATCGCCATAGGCGGTCATCATCAAGGTGCGCGGAATAGGTGTGGCGGTCATGGTCAGAAGATGCGCCTGCCTGCCCTTGTCGGCCAAAGCCAGCCTTTGTTCGACGCCAAAGCGATGCTGTTCGTCGACCACGGCGAAAGCGAGATCCTTGAACACAACATCTTCCTGAAGCAAAGCGTGGGTCCCGATAATCAGCGGGAGACTGCCATCTGCAAGCCCGGCCAGGATGGGAGCTTTCGTCTTCGCCTTGTCGCGGCCCGTCAACAGCGTGAGGGTGAGGCCGGCGGCGGCGGCCAGCGGCTCGATCGTCGCCAGATGCTGGCGGGCGAGGATGTCGGTGGGCGCCAGCAAGGCAGCCTGCGCGCCCGCTTCGACTGCGCTTAGCATGGCAAGCAAAGCGACGACGGTCTTGCCGCTACCGACATCGCCCTGGAGCAACCGCAGCATGCGGTGAGGCGTAGCAAGATCGGCATCGATCTCCGCCAGCGCCTGCTCCTGCGCGCCGGTGAGCCGATAGGGGAGCGCTGCGATCACCTTCTTGCGCAGGCGGCCCGTGCCGGAGATCTTGCGGCCCTGCGGCCGGCGCTGCTCGGCGCGCACCAGACCCATGGCGAGTTGATTGGCAAGCAGTTCGTCATAGGCCAGGCGGCGGCGCGCCGGGGTATTGGGCGACAGATCGTCGGTGGATGTCGGGTTATGGGCGACCCAGAGCGCGGTGTGCCAGGCGGGCCATTTCATCTTGCGCAGCAGGGTGGGCTCGATCCATTCCGGCAACTCCGGTGCGCGGGCGACCGCCCCCTGCACGGCGCGGCCCAGCAGCTTGGGCGTGAGGCCTGCCGTCATCGGATAGATCGGCTCGAGCCGTTTAAGCTGTGCGATTTCGGCCAGGGTCGCTATGTAGTCCGGGTGAGTCATCTGCAGCGTGCCGTCATAGCGTTCCAGCTTGCCGCTCACCACACGCTGCTCGCCGGCGGGAAGCTGGCGCTTTAGATAATCGTCATGGGCATGGAAGAAGACCAGGATCAGGCCGCCGGTTTCATCGTGGCAGCGAACCTTGTAAGGAAGACGGCGATTGCCGCGCGGTAGGTGAGCATCGATCGTGACCGTCAATGTGACAATTACACCTTCCGGCGCCTCGGCCAGTTTGGGCGAAAACCGGCGATCGATGATGCCGGTCGGCAAATGCCAGCACAGGCTGACAATTGTCTTGCCGGCGACCTTTTCGACCAATTTCGCCAGGCGCGGCCCGATACCGGGCAGCGTTGTTGTCTGGGCAAAGAGAGGATAAAGAACTTCCGGGCGCAAGGGCGTCTTACCGCCTGATTCTGATGGGCCATCCTACCGCCATGCCGACTGATGACCAAACGCTGCGAAAGCAGCTGCTGTTCCGCTCCTGGCATCGCGGCACGCGCGAGATGGACCTGATCCTGGGGCGATTTGCCGAACGTTATCTGCCCGGCATGGATCGCGTGTGCCTTGACGGATACGCGCTGCTGCTGGAAAAGAGCGACCCCGATATCTACCTATGGCTGACCGGGCGCGAATCACCGCCTGCCGATATCGGCGGGCCGCTCTGGCGCTCACTTATGGCAAGTTTTCCCCTGGACGCGGGCAAGGACACCGATTCGTGATTTCTGCCGATCGAACGGGTGGCGCGGCGGCAACGCCGATCGCCACGGCCTTGCACTCCCTGCGGCTCGGCCAGCCGGGACGTCGGCGCCTGAGCGGCGCCCCAGAGGGATTCGATGGCCGGATTCTGGCGGCGCTGGCGGGCGAGCGCGACGTGCTGCATGTCTGCCTCGACGATCTGCGCCTGGCGCGGCTGAGCGAGGATTTGGCCTTTTTCGATCCTGACCTTCCTGTCATCGCCATTCCTGCCTGGGATTGCCTGCCTTATGACCGCGTCTCGCCCCATCGCGACATCGTCGCTCGGCGTATCGATGGTCTCAGCCGGCTGGCGACCGCACCCGGCCGGGCGCGGCTGATCCTGACCACGGTCGCCGGATTCCTGCAGCGCCTGCCGCCCAGGGCGAGTTTCGAGACGGCGGTGCTGGAACTGGCCGAGGGCGGGCAGTTGGCGCCCCAACAGGTGACGGCCTTCCTGACCGCCAACGGTTATTCCCGCAGCGCCAACGTGGCGGAGGCCGGGGAGTTTGCGCTTCGCGGTGGCATTATCGATCTGTTCCCGCCGGGCTCGGCTGCCCCTTTGCGCATCGATTTCTTCGGCGACGAGATTGAGTCGATCCGGGAATTCGATCCCCTCAGCCAGCGCAGCACCGGCAAGTTAAAGCGCTTCACCCTGCGCCCGGTCAGCGAGTTGCGCCTTGATAGCGAGGCGATCCAGCGCTTTCGCACCGGCTATCGCGACATGTTCGGCGCTGTCGTTGACGACCCGCTCTATGAGGCGATCAGCGCCGGCCGGCACTATCCCGGGATGGAGCACTGGCTGCCGCTATTCGTGCCCCGAATGGAGACGTTGCTGGATTACCTGCCGGGGGCTTTGGTCAGTCTCGATTATCAGGCCGATGAGGCCATCCAGGCGCGCTTCGATACGATCGCCGATTTCTACCAGGCTCGCGCCCAGATGCTGCGCGGCGGCAAAGGCGACGGGGCGGCTGTCTATAGGCCGCTGGCGCCCGATGCACTCTATTGGGGCCGCACGGAGTTCGAGACCGCGATCGCCGCCCGTCCCATCCTGGCGCTGTCGCCGTTTGCCGCGACAGAAGGGGAGCCCGATGCCGGCGGGCGTCGCGGCCTCGATTTTGCCGAAGCCCGGGCGCGGCCGGAGGTCAATCTCTACGACGCGGTGCGCCAGCGCATCGGCGAGGAACAAGCCGCCGGCCGTCGCGTATTGATCGCCGCAGTCAGCGAAGGCAGCCGCGATCGGCTGGAACATGTCATGGCCGATCATGGCCTCGGCCGCGGCCAGCAGCCCGCCAACTGGCCGGACGCTGACGCGCTGCCGAAGGATGTGGTCGGTTTCGTCATCCTGTCGCTGGATCACGGATTTAGCGCCGGCGACCTCGCCGTCATCGCCGAGCCGGACATCCTGGGCGACCGCATGGCGCGCCCGGCCAGGAAGCGCGCCAAGGCCGACCGTTTCCTGACGGAGCTGGCGACCTTCAACGCGGGCGATTTCGTCGTCCATGTCGATCACGGCGTCGGCCGCTATGAGGGCCTCGAAACGCTGGATGTGGGTGGCGCGCCGCATGACTGCCTGAAGATGGTCTATGACGGCAACGACAAGCTCTATGTGCCGGTCGAGAACATCGAGGTGCTGTCGCGCTACAGCGCCGAGGATACGCCTGTCACCCTGGACCGGCTGGGCGGGCTGGGATGGCAATCGCGCAAGGCGCGGGTCAAACAGCGGCTTAAGGATATCGCCCAACAACTGATGCGCACGGCCGCCGAACGTGCCACGCGGCAGGCGGATGTGGTGCAGCCGCCGGCAGGGCTGTACGACGAATTTGCCGCGCGCTTCCCCTATGCCGAAACCGACGACCAGACCAAGGCGATCGAGGAAGTGGCGGCCGATCTCGCCTCGGGCCGGCCGATGGATCGGCTGGTCTGCGGCGACGTCGGTTTCGGCAAAACCGAAGTAGCATTGCGCGCGGCCTTCGCCGTGGCGATGAGCGGCAAGCAGGTCGCCGTCATCACCCCCACGACACTGCTCTGCCGCCAGCATTTGAAGACCTTTACCGCCCGCTTTGCCGGGCTTCCATTGCGCATCCGCCAGCTCTCGCGTCTGGTCAGCAACAAGGACGCGGCCGAGACGCGCAAGGAACTCGCCGCCGGCCAGGTCGATATCGTCATCGGAACCCATTCGCTGCTGGGCAAGAACGTCACGTTCGAGCGGCTTGGCATGGTCATCGTCGACGAGGAACAGCATTTCGGCGTGGCGCAAAAGGAGAAGCTGAAGGACCTCGCCGCCGATATCCACGTGCTGACCCTGACGGCAACACCGATCCCGCGCACCCTCCAACTCGCCTTGTCCGGCGTGCGCGAGATGAGCCTGATCGCCACCCCGCCGGTCGACCGATTGGCGGTGCGCACCTTCGTGCTGCCCTATGACCCGGTGATCATCCGCGAAGCGATCATGCGCGAGCATTACCGCGGCGGGCAGGTCTTCTATGTCTGTCCGCGCCTCGAGGATATCGGCCGGCTGACCGAGCGCATCGGCAAGCTGGTGCCGGAGATCAAGATGGTGGTTGCCCATGGCCAGATGCCGCCGACCCAGCTCGAAAAGGCGATGACCGCCTTCTACGACAAGCAATACGACCTGCTGCTCTCCACCAACATCATCGAATCCGGCCTCGATATCCCGACGGCCAATACGATGATCATCCATCGTTCGGAAATGTTCGGCCTGGCCCAGCTCTATCAGCTGCGCGGTCGCATCGGCCGCTCCAAGCTGCGCGGCTATGCCTATCTGACCCTGCCGCCGGACCGCAAGCTCTCGGCGACCGCGATGAAGCGTCTTGAGGTGATGCAAACCCTGGATCAGCTGGGCGCGGGATTCACGCTGGCGAGCCACGATCTCGATATTCGGGGTGCGGGCAATCTGCTGGGCGCCGAACAGTCGGGCCATATCCGCGAGGTCGGTATCGAGCTCTATCAGCATATGCTGGAGGAGGCGGTGGCGGAGGCGCGCGGCCGGGGCCAGGCAGCGGCGACAGCGGCCCAGGACTGGACACCGCAAATCAATCTCGGCATGCCGGTGCTGATCCCCGAAGCCTATGTGGCCGATCTGCCGGTACGCCTGGCGCTCTACCGGCGCATCGCCATCCTGCTCGACCAGAACGAAATCGATTCCTTCGCCGCCGAAATGATCGACCGGTTCGGCCCGCTGCCCGCCGAGGTAGAAAACCTGCTTAAGGTAGTGGCCCTCAAGCGCCTCTGCCGCGCCGCCAATGTCGACAAGGTGGAGGCCGGGCCGAAGGGCGCCGTGGTCAGCTTCCACGAGAACAAATTCCCGCATCCCGAACGGCTGATCGGCTTCATCGGCCAGCAGGGGAAGGCGGCCTCGGTGCGCCCGGATCACCGCATCGTCTTCCGCCAACGCTGGGACAAGGCGCCGGAGCGGGTGAGGGGCGTGGAAACGCTCATGGAAAAACTGGCGAAACTCGCCGCCTGAGACAGGAGTGCCGATGTTCTACGACACGATGACCAAGAGCCACGGCCTGCGCAACGACCCCTTCAAGGCGCTGGTCGTGCCTCGTCCCATCGGCTGGATCACCACAATCGACAAGCAAGGCCGCGTCAACCTGGCGCCTTTCAGCTTCTTCAACGCCATTGCCGAGGACCCCCCGATGGTCCTGTTCGCACCGGGCGGGCGCAAGGCGGACCGGCCGGTGAAGGACAGCCGTGCCAATGCCGAAGAGACGGGTGAGTTCGTCTGCAACCTGGCGACATGGGACCTGCGCGAGGCAATGAACCTGACCTCGGACAATCTGGCGGTGGGCGAGGACGAGATGCGCCATGCCGGGCTGACTCCGGTGCCCTCGAAACTGGTCAAATCGCCACGGGTCAAGGAATCGCCGGTGCATTTCGAATGCAAGCTGTGGAAAGTCGTCGAGCTGCCGACCCATGACAGGGAAGAACCCAACTGCATCGTCATCGGCGAAGTCGTCGGCATCCATATCGACGATACGCTGATCAAGGACCAGCGGGTGGATATCGTCTCGGCAAAGCCCATCGCCCGGCTGGGTTACAGCGAATACACGGTGGTGGATTCGAAATTCTCGATGCGCCGGCCGGGGTAGCGGCGGCGCTCGCCCTCACGCTCCTGTCGCTGCGCGACAGGTCCCTTCCACTCCCGCAGGGCGGGAGAGGGTCGGGGTGAGGATGATCCGCTACTCCGCCCGCCAGTAGAACGGCTTGAACGGGCTCGTATCGCGGAATGTCGATTCCCACAACCGCCGTGCCTCGACCGCGTCGAGGCCGCCCCAGCGCTCGGCAAGCTGCGCGGGAATCGTAGCCCCGCAACCATCGCAATGGCGCATCTCGAAGACAGGGTCCCAGGCATGGTCCTTGTCCACCATCGGCACCGAGAGCGTGGTGTGCATGGCGGCCTCTGTCTGCGAGCCGCAATTGGGGCAGAGGAATTCGCCCGGCTTTAGCGTCATCCAGCACTCTCGCGCAATACGCCGGCCTCGTCCTCGCGGGCGAGATCAAATAGCTGGAAGAAACTCTCCGGCTCCTGTGCCCCCGACAGCAGGAAGCGATAATTGAAGATGAAGCAGGGCACGCCGTTGATGCCCTGGCGCCGCGCGAGGCTGTCTTCGGCGCGTACCTCCTCGCCGCCTTCATCGCTCGCCAGATAGGCGCCTGCTTTTTCCAGTCCGACGGATTCACCGACCTCCGTCAGCACCCGGGCACTACCAATGTCGCGGCCATCGACGAAATAGGCCTGGAACATTGCTTCCAGCAGTTCGTCCTGCAGTTCTTCCTTGCTCGCCTTGCGCAGCAGGCGATGCGACAGGATGGTGTTGGGCGTACGCTTGATCGCTTCGAAATTGAAATTGATGCCCTCGCTGGCGCCCACGGCCGAGACCGCCTCGTAGATGCGCTTGGCGCGTTCGGAACTGCCGAACTTGGCATCGATATAGCGCTCGCGGACCATGCCATCGGCCGGCATGCCGGGGTTCAACTGGAAAGCCCGCCAGCGAACGGCCAGTTTGGGCTGCGGCCGCGCCGCCAGTGCGCGGGCCAGGCGCCGCTTGCCGACATAGCACCA
>DASXQK010000179.1:0-2467 GCA_036493015.1 Dongiaceae bacterium
TGCATGAGGCCCCTCCACGAATTGTTGCAGGCCGATTCAGTGTGCGACCATCGTGAGAACAGGTCAAGACGCCCTGCAAATTGTCCCTGCGCGAGATACGGCAACGGGCCTGCAAGCCGAGGCGCGGCGGCCGTCCACCTAGCCCTGCCCAATTCGCGCCTAGCCCTGCCAGGGTCCCGGGATGAATACCCAACCCGATTGATATTGCTGCCAGTGATCGGGGACCCATACGGCGATCTGGGCCGGGGGCTGCTGATAATGACCAACCCGCCAAGGGACGCCGGGTTCCGGCGCGCGCGTTAAGGATGAGCGATGGCGGTTTGCGCCGTGCTGGCCGTGGAATCGCCCATCAGCAGACTGCCCATCAGCCGCACCAACTCGTCCGCACCATAGGGTTTGGAAAGCCGCGGCAGCTCGAAATCGTCCGAGGGCAGCAGATTCGAATAACCCGTCGCCAGGATGATCGGCAGGGCGGGCCGCAGATCGCGCACGAGCCGGGCGAACTGAATGCCATTCATGTCCGGCATGGCATGGTCGGTAATCACCAATCCGATGGCGGGATCGCTGCGGATCGCCTCGAGCCCGGCAAGGCCGGAATTCGCCTGCAATACGCGGCAGCCCTGATCCTCAAGCATCGCAGCCGTGCCGGCCGCAACCAGGAAATCGTCATCCACCACCAGCACAAGGCATGAGGCGACGGCGGGCGTCGCCCCTTGATGCTCGGTCGCTTCGCGCGGTGCCGCGTCTTCTTCATTGCTGGGAAACCAAAGCTCCACCGTGGTGCCCTGCGCGGGCCTGCTCGAGATCCGCATGCCGCCGCTCGATTGCGCCGCCAGGCCGTGGACCAGGGAAAGGCCGAGCCCCGTCCCCTTGCCGACGCCCTTGGTGGTGAAGAACGGTTCGGTCGCACGCTGTAGGGTCGCTTCGTCCATGCCGCAACCATTATCGCGCACAGCCAAGCAAACGTAATTGCCCGGCCGCATCATCTGCATGTTGTTGGCGTCGATATGCTGGTTATCGATGACGATGGAAAGTTCGCCGCCATCGGCCATCGCATCACGCGCATTGAGCGCCAGGTTCAGCACGGCGAGCTCCAGCTGGTTGGGATCGGCGGTAACCGGCCAGACCGTGCCGCGGGCCTCCACGCTGATCTGGATCGATGGCCCGATGGAACGCTGCAGCATTTCCACCATGCCTTCGACCAGCTGCGGCATGTTGATGACAGCGGGGCGCAGCTCCTGCCGGCGGGCGAAGGCCAGCATGCGCCTGGTCAGCGAGGCGCCGCGCTCAGCACCCTGAATGGCGCCTTCCAGCAGGCGATGATGCTTGCTCTCCGCCGGTGTGTGCTTCAGCACCAGCTGCAGATTCGTCATGATCGCCATCAGCAGGTTGTTGAAGTCGTGGGCCAGGCCACCGGTGAGCTGGCCAAGGCTTTCCAGCTTCTGCATCTCATGGACGCGAGCTATCGCCGCCTGGCTTTCCCGGGTGCGGGCTTCCACCCGCTGTTCCAGTTCGGCATTGGCCAGGGCCAACTCGGCCGTGCGCTCGCTGACCCGGCGCTCCAGCTCGGCATTAAGGCTTTCCAGCTGCTTGTTCTTGCGGAACAGATCGGCGAAGGCGCGGACCTTGGCGCGCAGCACCGCGGGCACCACGGGCACCGTCACGTAATCGACGGCGCCATATTCATAGCCCTTCAGGCGATCGACATCGGTCAACGCCACCGCCGAGACGAAGATAATGGCGATATGCTGGAATCGGGGATGATCACGGATCATCTGGGCCAGCTCGAACCCGTCGAGATCCGGCATGACCACGTCGACCAGGATGATGGCGATCTCGTTACGCAGGAGCAGGTCGAGCGCGGCGTTTGCGGAATTCGCCTTGATGAGGTTCTCCCCCAGATCGCGCAGGATAACCTCATAGCTCAACAGCTTCGCCGGCTGGTCATCGACCAGAAGGATATTGACCGACTTCATTTCGACCATTGCCCGGACGATCCCGCGGCGGGTCCTAGCGGTGCAGCCACATGCGAAGGGCCGATAGCAACTGATCGGTGTTCACCGGTTTCGCCAAATAATCGGAAGCGCCCGCCTCCATGCATTTCTCGCGGTCGCCCTTCATGGCGCGCGCCGTTAGCGCGACAATGGGCAGGCGCCGAAGATCGGCGTTCTGGCGGATCACCTGCATCGTTTCATACCCATCCATCTCCGGCATCATGATGTCCATCAGCACGATGGCGATCCTGGGGTTGGAGTTGATGATCGACACCGCCTCGCGCCCGGTGGTGGCCGTCAGCACTTCCAGCCCGTGACGTTCCAGCGCGCTGCTAAGCGCGAAAATGTTGCGGGCGTCGTCGTCGACCAGCAGCACGGTTTTGCCCTGCAGATCGTCATCGGAGCGGTGCAGTTGCTCCAGCAACCGCTGCTTGTCCGCCGGCAGGTCTGAAACGACGCGGTGCAGGAACAGC
>DASXQK010000180.1:0-8773 GCA_036493015.1 Dongiaceae bacterium
CCGCACCGGCTTCCCTACACTCGATGGCCGGACGCTAGCGGATAGGGGGGAGTTTGGCCAGAGGACGTTTAATCAGAGGACGTTTGGCCAAGGGGCGGGTCGGCCTTGGCTCAGCTCAGGCCGCCGAAGGCAGCGTCAACCGCTCATCGGGCTCGCGCGGGAAGCGCAGCCGCACCGTCAAGCCGGGCGGCTGTTCGCCTGGCCTCGTATCGGCCAGTTCGAGCGTAGCGCCATGCTGGCGGGCGATGGCGGCAACCAGGCTGAGGCCGAGCCCGCTGCCGGGTGTCGTGCGGCTGGCGTCCAGGCGGACAAACCGCTCCAGCACATGTTGGCGCTCATCGACGGGAATGCCAAGACCGTAATCGGCAACCGAGATCACCGGCGACGGCGGACCGCCGTCCACTTCGACCGAAATGTGCTGGCCTTCGGCTCCGTACTTAACCGCATTATCGATGAGATTGGCCACCGCCTGGAACAACAGCTGCCGGTTACCCTGGGCGGTGGCGCTGCCTTTGACGGTAAGGTCGAGATCGGCACCGCGCTCCTCGGCCAGCGGCCGATAAAGTTCGACCACATCCTGAGCGACACCGCTGAGATCGACAGTAGTCATGTCCGCGCGCCGGGCACCCGCTTCCGCATCGGCAATGGACAGCAGCGCACCGAAGGTTGCCAGAAGCTGATCGGCTTCCTGGATTGCCTGTTCGATCGCAGCGCGGCGCTCGGTCGGATGATCGGCGGCGTTCATGGCGATCTCGAGCCGGCTCTTCAATCGTGTCAGCGGGCTGCGCAGGTCGTGGGCAATATTATCGGTCACCGCACGGATGCCGCCGACCAGGCGCTCGATCTCCTCCAGCATCCGGTTCAGATTCTCCGACAGGCGGTCGAACTCGTCATTGGCCTCGCCCACCGGCATGCGATGCATCACTTCGCCCTGCATGATGCGTTCGGCGCTGCGGTTGATCATCTCGATCCGGCGGATCATGTTGCGGCTGAGCAGTAGCCCGCCGGCCAGGCCCAGGCAGACCATCGCCGCCAGCGACCAGAACAGCGCCTGGATGATGGCGCTCTGCATGCGCCGCTGTGGCGCTGTGTTCTGACCCACCAGCACGTGATAGCCGCCCGGCAGCTGGGCCTCGAGGGCCTCGGCGATGGAACGCTCGCCCTGAGGGTCGCCGAAGCGCCGCGCTTCGATGGGAAAGGTCATCCACAGCCCCTGACGGCTCGGCGCCTTGGGCCAGGCCGAGAGATTGCCGGCCATGGGCGCGTAGTCGGGGTTGGCGAGAAGGTAGACGTTATTGCCCACCCGATCGGGCCGGCTGCGGTCGATGACCGAATCCAGCAGGCCCGGCAGGCCGAGCGAGCTGAACTCGTCGCGCAGATCGTTCATGTCGGCGACGATCGCCTGCTGGCGCTGGCGGTCGACCAGCACCGAGGTGGTCCAGAAGATGAAGGCGAATAGAAGAATGACGGAAAGACTGAATATACCTGCGTAGATCAGCGCCAGGCGAAACGCGGTTGTGCGCAGGAACCTAGTTATCCGCACGGATGCAATAGCCGGCGCCGCGCACTGTATGCAGCAGCGGCGGGTGGAACCCCTTGTCGATCTTCTGGCGCAACCGGCTGATATGCACGTCGATCACATTGGTCTGTGGATCGAAATGATAATCCCACACGCCCTCCAGCAACATGGTGCGGGTGACGACCTGGCCGGCATGGCGCATGAGATATTCCAGCAGGCGGAACTCGCGCGGCTGCAGCTCGATGGACTGGGTCGCGCGGCGCACCTGGCGGGCCAGCAGATCCATCTCCAGATCACCGACATTGAGCTTGGTCTGCACCGCCGGCGCGCTACGCCGGCGCAGCAGCGCCTCGATGCGGGCCAGCAGTTCGGAAAAGGCGAAAGGCTTGGTCAGGTAATCGTCGGCGCCGGCCTTGAGACCGCTGACCCGGTCATCCACCTGGCCCAGCGCGCTCAGGAACAACACCGGAGTTGCGAGTTTGGCTGCCCGCAATGCCTTGACCACCGCGAGCCCATCCAGCTCCGGCAGCATGCGATCGACGATGATCAGGTCGAAATGGCCGCTGGTGGCATGGAACAGACCGTCACGGCCGCTGCCCACCTGGTCGACGACATAGCCGTTCTCCGTCAGCCCCTTGACCATATAGGCGGCGGTCGCTTCGTCGTCCTCGATCACCAGAATGCGCATGCGTTCCGTATCAGGTTGATGGCCGCCAGAGGGTGCGGGGGAATCAGAGGGTAAGTTAGTCATCGTTGAACCCCAATAAAAGAGGCAGGGCCGGCCGTGTCATTGCGAACACGGGAACCGGCCCTGCCGGGCAGGAAAGGCAAGACCGAGGGGGTGCCTATGCCTTGCCTACCTTGATTGCCAAAAACACTTCATCGCCCTGGCGGTTGACCAGCAGCAGCACGGCGGACTTCTTCGCCGCTACCGCTTGCTGGACTGCCTGGTCGACCTGCGCCGGATCGTTCACCCGGCTATGGGCGACCTGCTCGATTACGTCACCCTGACGCAGGCCCTGCTTGGCAGCCGGGCCGTCTTCGGTCACATCCATGACCACCACACCGGCCACGTCGTCGCCGAGACCCAGCTGCTGGCGCAGATCCGGCGTTAGCGAGGAGAGCTGCACGCCCAGAGTCTGGTTGGCCGAACCCTGCTGGCCGTCCGGCGAACCGTTATCGGCCGAGGCGACCTGCTCGTCCTCCTTCATCGGGGCGACCGTGACGCGTAACGTCTTGCGCTCGCCATTGCGCCAGACGATCACATCGACCGGCTTGCCGGCCAGCGTGCTTGCGACGATGCGCGGCAGTTCCCGTGTCTCGGCGACATCCTGGCCGTTGAACGACAGGATGACGTCACCCTGCTCCATCTTCGCCTTGGCGGCAGGACCGTTCGCCTGCACCGCGGCGACCAGCGTGCCGTTCGAATCCGGCAGGCCGAGGGAGTTGGCGATCTCCGGCGTCACCGGCTGTATCTGCACGCCGATCCAGCCGCGATCGACCTTGCCCTTTTCGCGCAGGGCGTCGAGCACAGGCTTGGCTTCGTTCGAGGGGATGGCGAAGCCGATGCCAACGCTGCCGCCATTGGGCGAATAGATGGCCGAGTTGATGCCGACCACCTCGCCGGCGAGATTGAAGGTCGGGCCGCCGGAATTGCCCTTGTTGATCGAGGCATCGATCTGCAGGAAATCATCGAACGGTCCGGAATGGATATCGCGGCTGCGCGCCGAGATGATGCCGGTCGTCACCGTTCCGCCCAGGCCGAAGGGATTGCCCACTGCCAACACCCAATCGCCGACGCGTGCGACGTCGGAATTGCCGAACGATACGGTCGGCAACGGCTTGCCGGCGTTGATCTTGAGCAGCGCCAGATCCGTCTTCTTGTCGGTACCGATCAGTTTCGCGGGGTAGTCCTTCCCGTCATTCAGGGTGACGATGATGTCGGAAGCGCTGTCGACCACGTGGTCGTTGGTAACGACGTAGCCCGTGGAATCGATGATGAAGCCGGAGCCGAGAGCCTTGACGTCCTGCCCGCCCTTCTGGCGGCCGCGGTTGTTGAAGAACTGCTCGAAGGGCGAACCCTTCGGCAGATCCGGCATGTCAGCGCTGTCCGAGGCCTGCTCGTGATGGGTCGAAGAGATATTGACGACCGCGGGTGTAACCTTCGCGGCCAGATCGGCAAAGCTGTCCGGCGGCAGGCTCGCCGCGGAAGCAGCACCGGCAAAGGCGATGACCATGCTCGCCATGCCCGCCGCAACGAGTCCTCGCAGCGGCGTTCGGCGCGGTGTAGCACCGCTTAACGTCGCAGCCGGTCGCGATGACGTCCGGTCTGCCTGGGCCAGTTGCATCATTGTGGGAAGCTCCGTCTGTTCTTTCGGTGGGGCGGCTCTGTCGTGGCCGCGTCAGACGGATAGATTAGGTAGCCGGCCACTCCGCGCCATGACTCACCGATTAAATCGGCGTAATGCCGAATAGTGTGCCGCAAAAACGAAAAAGCGGCGCGACCCTTTCGGGCCGCGCCGCATTGACGATCGATTTTGCCCGCCGTTTCGGCGTTTTCTGCCTATGTCGCTTTGCTTTTCGGTTCCGGACGTATGATGTTCAAGCCTTGTCGCCGGCGCGCCGCAGTCCTAGAATTTCGCCACAATTCGGCCAAGATTGATGGAGTTCTGGCGCCGTCATGACTGATGGAACGCGAATCAATGCCGGTTTTCGCATCGGCACTACTTATCGCACCCGCGATCGCCGCGAGGCGCGCCTCGTACGCATCGCGCTCGAGGAGGGACTCATTTTCGGCGACGTGCAGATGCATGGCGCCTGCGTATGGCACAGCGACGGCCGCTATCGCGACGCGCCGTTCGGCGCTGCCGGTCCTCTCGATCTGGTTGCGCCGGCCGAGGGAAATTTGCATCAACCCGGACCGAAGATCGTTTCCCTCAAGGAAGCACTGGAAGACGATGACCGCCTGTTCTGCTGCGATTGACGCCGATCGGTGGCCTGGCCCCGAGCGCTGGCCTTAAAATCATGCCCGAGGCCTGATTTAAGCGCCAAGCAGCGCTTGCGTCTGCTGCTTGGCCTGGCATAAGGTGCGCCGCCGAAAAAGCCGCCGTAGCTCAGTGGTAGAGCGCACCCTTGGTGAAAATGTAATTGGCATAGTCGGTCGCCTGGTCGGCGACCAGCTCGTCCTCCGGCCCGGTCGGGTCGAACTGCGCCACCTTGTCGCCGGAGAGGAAGATCTTCATCAGGCTCGGCATGATCGATTCAACCGTGTCGCGCACTTCGGTGGTCACGATCTGGCTCGAACCCTCGATCTCGTTCCCATAGGGCTCGGCGTTGTAATACTGCAGCGATTTAAGCCGCGTCTCCGCCAGCTTGCCATCGAGGAATCCCAGCGAGCCCGCGATCTCCGCCTGGCATATGGCGACGACCTCGTCATCGCTCAGCGGCTTCGTCTCGCCCGGTTGCTTGTCCGCGCCGGCATGTGTGGTGGTTTCCTCCGTCATGGGTCAGGCGGCGGCCTTCTTCGACCGCGGGGCAGGCCGCGCTTCGGGGCGTTGCGCCGGCGCTCCCTCCGCGGGAAGGGCCGCCGCCTGGCGCGCGGCCAAAAGCTTTTCCAGCTCGGCCACGCGCTTCTCGATTGTCTCAATGCGCATCAGCAAGGCGATGCTCATACATACGGTCCTTTCGGATAGACGATGGGCTTCTGTGCTACCGCCCGTTCGGGCAGCCCCATGGCGAGATAGCGAAACGCATCGGCCGCATGGCTCGTCCAGTCATGCAGCGCCTTGCCCTTGAAAGCCTTCAGCCGGTCGTCATAGTCGCGCCGGTATTGCCGCAGCGCCTCGATGCCGCGCGCGCAGCGCCCGGCATCGAACCAGCAGCGCGGCAGCAGGCTGCGCACCGCGTTGATGCCGTCTTCCACCGGCTCGGCCGGCAGGATGCGCGGCTGAATGCCGAGGCTGAGCAGCGCCTGTTCACGGGTCTTGCCGGTGGAGAGCTCCCGCGCCTTGGCATCATGGGGCAGGATATGGTCGCCGAACACCCAGCCGCGGCCGCGCCGGACCTCCAGCTCGCCCACGTAATGCGACAGGCCAACGCCGGAATTCTCGTGGTAGTCGATGACATGGATCTCCAGCCCGATTTGCTGGAAGAACCAGATCGACGTTGAATCCCCGATGCCCAGATCCCAGGCGGTGTGTACTTCCGCCGCCGACTCCCACGGCACGGCCGCGATGCGCTCATCCGCCTCCGCTTGCTGCATCAGGCTGCCGTAATAGGAGCCGACGATCGCCGCATCGAAGGAGGTTTCGAATTCCTGCGCATACTGGTCGGCGCTCATCGCGCCTTGCGCCGCCACCAGCTCCTCCGCTGGAATCAGCCCCGTCTCGCTGGCCTTCAGGCGAAAGACAAACCAGCTCGGGTCGTCCTTGGCAGCCTCGTAGAGCTCGCAGAAGGCGTTGCGTCCCATGGGGCTGCCGATGAAGGCAGCCCAGCCCAGGCGATCGGCCAGCGCCGGCCGGATGACCTCGGGCCAGACCTGGGCCCGCATCTGGGCGTATTCATCCAGCACGACGCCATCGAGATAGAGTCCGCGCAGCGCGTCGGGATTATCGGCGCCGTGCAGGCGGACCTGGCCGCCATGGGGAAAGTCGACGCGAAGCTCGCTCTCATGGGCACGCGTGCCGGGCACAGCCAGCGCGTAATGTTTCAGGTAATCCCACGCCACTGCTTTTGCTTGCTTATGCAGCGGCGCAATGTAGGCAAAGCGCGGATTGCGCCGTTTGCAGGTGAGCGCGCCGCGGATCAGATCGTTGATACAGGCGACGGTTTTGCCGGCGCGCCGATGGGCAACACCGATGGCAAACCGTTCGACGCGGTTATGAAAGGCGACGAAATGCGGCCGCGGCGAATAGGGGATTACGATTTCTGTCTTGGTCGCGGCTGGGCCAGAGGCCGTGTCTGCGGTCTTGCTGGCGGCGATCCGTCCTGGGCGTTGCGCCATCGGATCACCAGCTCCGCCGGACCATCATCCCCATCGTCTCCCACCGCGGTGGATTTGCCGAAGCCCCAGTTCAGCAGCGCGCTCGCCGCCGAGATCCGCGCCGCGGGCGAAGCCGTGCGGTCGCCCACCACCTCGATCAGCGCTGCTAGTGCTGCTTCGGCATGGCGGCGCGCCAGTGTGGCGATGGCCGGGCCATCGACACTGGTTTTGGGCGCGACCTTGGCCGCGGCCGCCGGCGCTCTGGGCTTCTGCGGCGGTATGCGGGCCATGGCACGGAGGATTTATAGGCGGCCCGGCGGGGCCAATGGGGCAGCGTATATTTAAGGTATAGGATTTTATTCCTATATTGTCAAGAACAAAATGCCGCCGGCCGAAGAGGGTGGACGCGGAGCCCGGAATTTGGCTCTGGAACAGTCGGTCCCGGCGGGTGTTGAATTCATGAGCGCCCTACAGCGAGGAAAGGCCCACCGTGGCATCCGCTATCGCAACGTCTGTCGACTCATCGGCCATTACCCGGATCGCTTATAGCGAGCGTGGCCAGAAGCTGTTTGTCACGTTTCGCGCCGGCACCTACACTTATTTCGATGTGCCGCGCGAGGTGTACGAGGCCTTCATGGCTGCACCCTCCAAGGGCGCCTTCTTCAACCATCAGATCCGCGATCGCTACGACTTCAAGGCGCCGCAGAATTGGGCAGGTCAGCGCGACGCCAGGCTTGCCGCCCGATACGTTTCCATGCGCCCGCGTCGGCCAGCGCCCCGCCCGTAACAGGCAACGAGTACCGCAAGCCCCTCCATTACCGCCTGGAACTCGGTGAAGTCGACGCCGCGCCGTAACTCTGCCGTGCGCCGGCTGTCGAGGAAGCGAGCAGGGCGGCCGAACACGGCCAAATTCTCCGTCGCTTCCGAGACACGGCGGCCGGCGGCCAGCAACCGGTTCTTCCCTTGTCGGAACAGGCGCTCGATATGCTCCTGGCTCTTGTCGTCCAGCGCAGTGCTGCGGCCGCTCTCCGCCAGCATCCTCCGGTAGACATGGGCGCAGCTGAGATTGGTGCGCGCAACTGCCTTGGCATAGAGCATGGCGTAATAGCAGCCCGCCTCATGCTCCTCGCCACAGATCAGGCCCCGCGCCAGCATGATGCCCAGCGGATACTCCGCCAGAGCCGGATCGTTCGATCCCACCAGCGCCGAGCGCCGGGCCTGCAGCTCCGGTGTTCCGCTGTCATGGTTCGGCCGGTCGAGTTTCGGCCGGCCGCGCTTGCGCCAGATCGTCATCTCGCCCCTGCCCCTCCTTGCTGACGGTGAGAGTCGTTTGCTATTCGTCGATCTCGAGACCCATCGCCCAGCGCTTGGCCCATTCGATCAGCCAAAGCGCACGCTCCGCCGTCATGGCGCTGTTGATCACTTCGAAATCGCCGGCGGCGGTCACGCCGATGCCAATCACCTCATCCCAGCTGAGCTTAGCCAGTTCACCGATGGCCTGGTCCGGGCGCAGGGTTTCGGCGGGCGGCAGGTCGATGACGGCGGCCATGGTGCTCTTCACTCGGCTCCTCCTCGGGGCTGGGATTCGGGATAGCAGGCGTATTCGCTCAAGGCCGCCTGCCAGGCTTCGGAATCCTTGCAGCGCGGACAAACCCATTCATGGCGGCCGTTGCTCGCAAACGGGCTTCGGCAACAGAGACAGCGCTTCGGGCCCGGCGCGGCGAGGTTATCGCTGGCAGGCTGGGATATAACGCAGTTTGCGGTCATATATTTAGGCGATTATATACTTGACTGATAGCGTAAGAATGCATAGATTGCTCGCATACAGGGAGCAAGCCATGACCGAACTAACCGATCCGATTTACAGCGACGAAGAGAAAGCGCGGGAATACCTAGAGAAACTGCGCTGGCCCGAGGGTATTTCGTGCCCGCATTGCGGCGCGATTGGCGAGCGCGTCAGAGCCGTCAACGGCGCTTCAATGGGCGCTGGATGGTTCTACTGCGAAGAATGCCAGGACAAGTTTACCGTAAGGGTCGGCTCGATCTTCGAGCGCTCGCATATTCCGTTGCGTAAATGGCTGCTGGCGTTCCGTCTGATGGCTGGCAGCAAGAAGGGCGTATCGGCCCACCAGCTGCACCGCTCGCTGGCGATCACATACAAGAGCGCTTGGTTCATGGCGCACCGCATTCGCGAAGCAATGCGCGATGGGCCGTTTGCTGCGCCGATGGGCGGCAGTGGCAAAGTGGTTGAAGCAGACGAGACCTATATCGGG
>DASXQK010000181.1:0-7247 GCA_036493015.1 Dongiaceae bacterium
GACCGCATCGCGCAGCTCGCTGAAGGATTGGGTCAGCACCCGCGCCAGGCCATAGGCGAGCAACAGGCCCAGCGGCAGGGCCAGCACCAGTTCCGGCTTGTGGGTGAGGCCATCCACCAGCCGCTTGAACAGCATCGGCACAAAGATGTTGAAGAACTTGGCGGCCGCCAAACAGATGAGGGCGATCACCACCCGCACGCGCATCTCGACCTGGTTCTTCGGCCAGAGATGGGGCAGCAGAGTGACGAAGGCGGCCCATTGGGCATGGGCCTTTGCGTTGGACTTGGCGGCGGGAACGGGCGAGGAGGGTGGCGACATGGTGTCACCCTAAGTCGGCGTCGGCAAAAGGCAAGTCAAGGGGTTGGCGATTACCCCTAACCACTCCTGCGTCATGCCCGGGGCCGGCCAATGGGCCGGAGCCCGGGTATCCACGTCTTCTTTTTCGTCTGCAAGCGGGGCGTTGCCGTTCACATTTCTCCGTGCGATCAGTGAGCGATGCGTGGGGGATGGGTTTACATCATGACCAATCGACCAAACGGGACGCTCTATGTCGGCGTCACCAGCGACTTACCGCGCCGTGCATGGGAACACCGAACGGGCGCCGTCGACGGGTTTACCAAACGTCATGGCCTGAAGCTCCTCGTCTATGTCGAGCGCCATGACGAGATTACGTCCGCAATCCAGCGGGAAAAGGTTCTTAAACATTGGCCACGCGCGTACAAAGTGCGGCTGATTGTGAGCAGCAACCCGCGATGGGACGATTTGTACGATCGTCTGGCATGAAGACGTGGATACCCGGGCTCGGCCAAGAGGCCGCCCCGGGCATGACGAGCGAGTGTGTCGTTAGATCGCGCGCCGCCTAATGCGCCGTGGCTTTGCCGAGATTGCGCTGGATGACGAGATAGAGCTTGCCGATATCGGCGGTGAGGAACGCCGTGCTCAGCACGTTATCCGTATCCGCCTTGCCCGCCTGGGCCAGCAATTCTTCGAACCTGCCGGTGAAGCGCATCACCAGATCGCGGAATTTTACGTCCTTGGCATAGCGCTGCTCCAGCGCCGGCACGACGTAGCTGTCCTTGAGACGCAGCAGGCGGCGGGCAAAGGCGGACCGGTCGCCCTCCTTGTAGCGGCGCCACACTTCGTCCGGCACGTCGGCATCCAGCAGGCTGTTCATGTCGAGGGCAAGGCTGTTGAGTTCGGCCACCAGGTCGGCGGCGGCGCGCAGGAAGCCTTCGCTCTTGGCCTGTTGTCCGACATTGCCCAAAGAGGCGACCTGCTGCTGGGCCGCACTGGTCGCCGCGGCCAAAGCCTCGCTCTGCTTCTGCATCTGCTGGCCCAACGCGCCCACGAGATTCAGCGCTTGCGCTACGGTATTGCCGAGCTTCGCCGCCTGTTCCTCGAATTTGCCGCCGATATTGCCGGCATTGTTGAGCGCGTAGTCGGTAGCGTTCACCAGCGCCTCGGCCTTGGCATCGATCTCCTTGCCCAATGAGGCGAGCTGGCGGCCGGCCTGGTCGGCGGCGGCGGTCAGATGGGTTGCCTGCTGCTGGATTTCCTCGCGCAGAGCGGCCACATCAGCACGCGCGGCACCAGCCTGGCCCTCGGCCAGCTTGGCCGCGGCGGAAAGCTCCGCCACCGGCTTGTTCAGCATGTCGCGCACGGTCTGCGCCAGCTGCCCGGAGCGCAGTGCCAGTTGGCCCAGTTCGTTCATCTGCTCGCTGACGGAATTCTTGACCTCGCTCACTTGTTCGGTTGCCTGGCGGGCGATGCTCATCAGCGCTTCGGTCTCGCCGCGGAAGGCTTGCGTCGTGTCCTCGGCCTGGCGCGAGGCTTCACTCGCGGCAATCGCCAGCTCCGCGGTCAGGTCGCGCACCGCCTGGTGCAGATGGCTGACACGAGAATCGCCCTGCTGCACGACGCGGGTCAGTTCATCAGTCTGCTGACGAAAGGCGGCGGCGACTGCCTGCTGGCGCTCCATGGCATCGACCGCGACCTTGGTCAGCGCCGAGGCCTCCTCGCGCATCGTCCGCCCGATAGCGGCGATGCGGCCATGCTCGCGCTCGGTCGCTTCGCCCAGTTCGAGGGCGCGCTGACGATAGGTCTCGGCGACATTGGCGGCGCGCCCTGCGGCAGCTTCCGTCTCCGAAGCGATCAATTGCAGGCGCGAACCGACATCGCCCTGGAGCGCGGCCACGCTGTCGGTTGCCTGGCCTGCCGCCTGGGCAATATCCGCCACCTGGCGGTGCAGCAGCTCGGCCAATTCACGGGCCTCCTGCGAGGCCTGGGCCGTGGCGCTCGCCAGATACTGTGCTTCTGCGCGGAAGGAGGTAACGATGGCCTCCGCTTCGATCCCGATGCGATCGGCGATCGCGGTCGATTCATGGGACTGGGTCTGCAGTGATTCGCGCAGGGTCAGCGTACGCTGATGGACTTGATCCAGGACGGTCGCCACACCGGCGCTCTCCTGGCGCAGCTGACGCATCGCTTCGCCGCTGCCGCCGGCGAGATCGCGCAGCAGCAGCTCGTTCTGCTCGCGCAGCATCGCGGCCATGGATTGATGGTGCTGGCCCAGGCTCTCGGCCAGCGCCTGGCTCTGCGCCTCCAGGTTGCGGGCAAGACCGGCTGCGCGCTGTTCCAGCGTGGTGCCGAGATCCTTGGTCGTATTGGCCGATTCGGCGGCGCTCTCGCGGATCGCCGCCACATTGTCCTGGAGGTTGGCGCGCAGCGCACTGCCGATGGCTTCCGCTTCCACCCCCGCTTGCGCCAGGTCGGAGAGATGCGCCTGCACGGTATCCTGGGCGCGCCGGCCCTGTTCGACCAGCCGGTCGAACAAGGCGTTCATCGCCTCGGCCTTGCCGCGTAGCTGGGCTTCCAGCTCGTTGGCGGCGCGGCCGGCCGCACCCACCAGAAGGGCTGCCTGCTCGCGGGTATTTTCGGCAAAGCGCTCGCCCGCCACATCGAAGGCGGCGGTGACGACCTGGCTCTGGCCGCGCGTTGTCTGCTCGAAGCGTTCGCCCGCCGCCTCGAACGCCGCAATGATGGCCGCACTCTGTTCGCGCGCGCTTTTGGCAAAGGCGGCAGGCTGGGCCGCCAGCTTGTCGCCCAATGCTGCCAGCTCGTCAGCAGGATCGGCCAAAGCGCGGCGTGCGGATTCGACCTGGGTCGCAAAGCCGCTCGCCTGGTCTTCCAGGCGCCGCCCGGCATCGGCCAGCTGGATCTCTAGATCGGCCACATGGCCGCGCAGCGCCTTGCCCACCCCGGCGATATGCTCGTCGATATTGCGTGTCTCGGCCGCGAGCCCGTCACGGGCAACAGCCACCTTGCCGGCCAGCGCCTCAGCCAGGCCCGACACGCGTTCGGCCTGGGCTTCCAGCGCCTGACCGGTCTGTTCCAGGCGCTGTTGCGCGCCGTCGCTCGCCGCATTCAATACATCGACCTGGCGGCGCAGCGCATCGGCAATCCGCATGGTTTTGGCTTCCGCATCGGTCAGCGGATAGGAGAGCTTGCGCAGCTCGCTTTGCAGCACCTCGGTATGACGCTCGACATCGGTCCCGCGCTTCACGAAGGCGAGGAACAGCCAGAGAAAGCCGAGCGGGGCGGTCAATCCTGCGACCAGGCCACCCTGTTCGCTGGGCAGCAGCACTTCCACATTCCCCCAGCCGATCTGGGTATCGATGTAGAGGACGAAGGCGATGATCCAGATGACGGTGAGGAACAGCCCGATGCCGAAGGTCATCCGATTGGGGCCGTCGTCGAGAACGCGCATGCGGCAATGAACCTTAGGCTGCGAGTCGCCGGCCGCGGATCAGGCCGAGGATCTCGGCCGCCGCGCGCGGGATGTTGGTGCCGGGACCATAGATCGCCGCCACACCCGCCTGGCGCAGGAAATCGTAGTCCTGGGGCGGGATAACGCCGCCGGTGACCACCAGCACGTCGCGGGCATTGGCCTTTGCCAGGGCCTCGATCAGCTCGGGCACCAGGGTGCGGTGGCCCGCGGCCTGGGTCGAGACACCGATGACGTGGACGTCATTCTCGATGGCCTGGCGGGCGGCTTCTTCCGGCGTCTGGAACAAAGGCCCGATATCGACATCGAAGCCGATATCGGCGAACGCCGTGGCAATCACCTTGGCGCCGCGGTCGTGACCATCCTGGCCCAGCTTCACCACCAGCATGCGGGGCCGCCGGCCGCGCTCCTCGGCGAAGGCGGTGACGTCCTGCTGAATGCGCCGGTAATCGGGATCGCCGTCATAGGCCGCACCATACACGCCGGCGATGGCCCGCGTTGTGGCGCGATGGCGGGTGAAGACCTTTTCCAGCGCGGATGAAACTTCGCCCACTGTGGCGCGGGCCCGCATGGCCTCGACGGAGAGCGCCAGCAGATTGGCATCGCCGGCGGCACCCTTGGTCAGCGCCTGCAAGGCTGCTTCGACCTTGGCCGAGTTGCGCGCCGCCTTCACCTGGGCAAGCCGCGCGATCTGGGTTGCCCGCACCCGGGAATTGTCGATGTCGAGGATCTCGACGGGAGTCTCCTCGTTCGAGGCGTATTTGTTGACGCCCACGATCACCTCTTCGCCACGATCGATGCTTGCCTGGCGCCGCGCCGCGGCCTCCTCGATGCGCAGCTTCGGCATGCCGGCTTCCACCGCGCGCGTCATGCCGCCCAGCTTCTCCACCTCGGCGATGAGTTTTTCGGCCTCGACGATCAATGAGGCAGTCAGTGCCTCGACGTAATAGCTGCCGGCCAAAGGATCGACGGTGTGGGTGATGCCGCTTTCTTCCTGCAGGATCAGCTGGGTATTGCGCGCGATGGCCGCCGAGGCAGGGGTGGGCAGGGCCAGCGCTTCGTCGAAGGCATTGGTGTGCAACGATTGGGTTCCACCCAGGATGGCGGCCAGCGCCTCGATGGTGGTGCGGATCACATTGTTATAGGGGTCCTGGGCCGTCAGGCTGACGCCCGAGGTCTGGCAATGGGTGCGCAGCGCGAGACTCGCCGGGTCCTTGGGCGCAAACGGCTGCAGCAGTTTCGCCCAGATCAGGCGGGCGGCGCGCAGCTTGGCGATCTCCATGAAAAAGTTCATGCCGATGCCGAAGAAGAAGGAAAGCCGCGGCGCAAACGCATCGATAGCGAGCCCTCGCGACAATGCGGCGCGCACATATTCGATGCCGTCGGCGATGGTGAAGGCCAGTTCCTGCACCGCGGTCGCGCCGGCCTCCAGCATGTGATAGCCGGAAATCGAGATGGAGTTGAACTTCGGCATCTCCGCCGCCGTATAGGCGATGATGTCGGCGACGATGCGCATGGATGGCCCGGGCGGGTAGATGTAGGTGTTGCGGACCATGAACTCCTTCAGGATGTCGTTCTGGATCGTGCCCGAAAGTTGGCGGCGATCCACGCCCTGTTCCTCGCCCGCGACGATGAAGGATGCCAGCACCGGCAGCACGGCGCCGTTCATAGTCATGGAGACGCTCATGCGATCCAGCGGGATGCCGTCGAACAGGATCTTCATATCCTCGACGCCGTCGATGGCCACTCCCGCCTTGCCGACATCGCCCGTCACCCGGGGATGATCGGAATCGTAACCGCGATGGGTTGCGAGATCGAAGGCGATGGAAAGCCCCCTCTGCCCGGCGGCGAGGTTCTTGCGATAGAAGGCATTGGATTCCTCGGCGGTGGAAAAACCCGCATATTGGCGGATGGTCCAGGGCCGGCCGGCATACATGGTGGCGCGGGGCCCCCGCAGATAAGGCGGAAAGCCGGGCAGGCTGCCCAGATGCTCGAGCCCTTCCAGATCGGCCGCGGTATAGAGCGGCTTGACCCGGATGCCCTCGGGCGTGGTCCAGGCAAGGGAGTCCGCAGGCTTGCCGGCAAGGTCGCGCGCGGCAAGCTTTTCCCAATCGGCCAGCGTTTTCTTCTCGAAGCCGGTCACGTCCTCGCCAACCCCTTCATCCCCGTCAAGTATAACGGAGCGTTTCGCGCGCCGTCTATGCGCGCAGCCCCTCTCCTGCTACAGAAAAGCCCCGATTTTCCCTTGGGATAGCACCCGATCGGCCCATGGCGCGTTATCGTCCCCTTCTCGGCCTTTTGGCCCTGTTGATCGCCGCCGCGGTGGCCGGCGGCCCCGCGCGAGCCGAGGACGCGGCCGCCTGTCTGGCGGCAGCCAGGTCGGGCTGGAAAGAATCGGAAAACTGGGCCTGGAGCCGGATCTGCGCCGGCAAGCCGGCGGATTTCGCCGCCGGCCTGCCCGGCACGCCGTTTGCCAACGATATCTCGGCCAGGTTCATGAACGCCGTGCTGTTCGATGGCGATCTGCGCGCGCAGGTGCCCCATTACGGCGTGCATATCGCCGGCGCCCATTTCGCCGACGCGCTGGCGCTGGGGAATGCAGCACCCGGTTTCGAGCTGGCGCTGGAGCGCTCCGACTTCCTGGGCAATGTGGATTTCCACGGCTTGAGCGATGCCGACGAGGTTTCCTTTGCCGGCTCGCGCTTCGCCAGCCTGCTCGATCTCGATGGGGCCAAATTCGGCGCCAATCTGAAATTCAATGATGGGGCCGAGGTCGCCTATCTCAGCCTGGTGCGTGCCACCATCGCCGGCAGCGCCGATTTCAACACCATTACTGTCAGCCGTGGATTCAATCTGGAGCGGCTGAACGTTGCCCATAATCTCAGCATCAAGGGTAGCCACCTGCCGGGGATCAACCTGCTGGGCGCCAACGTGGCGGGCGATCTGACCCTGCGCGAGAGCGAGATCAAGGGCTGGGCCTGGCTGGAGAACATCCAGGTCGGCAGCGATTTGTTTTTGCAGCTGAGCAAACTCGAAAAGATTGATCTGCCGGGCTCCAGCATCGCGGGCAATCTGCTGATGACCGGGGCGGTGGTGAACGGCCCGCTCAACATGAACAGCATCAAGGTCGGCGGCGATCTGCTGCTGGATGGCAAGGCGACGTTCAAGGCGGTGACGCTGGCCGATGCCGATATCGGCAGCAATATGCGCTTCGACGGTTCTCACGTGTTGGGGGCGCTCACCATGCCGGCCGCCCATATCGGGCATCTGCTGGCGCTGGGCCGCCAGGCGCGGTTCGACGACGATGTCAGCCTGCCTTTCGCCAAGGTCGATGGCGGCATGATCTTGAGCCAGTCGCAATTCGCCAAGGGCGTCGATCTCGACGGCATCACCATCGGTCAGAGCCTCAGCATCACCGAGGATGCGAGCATCGTTGGGCCACTCAGCATGACCTTCGCCCATA
>DASXQK010000182.1:0-4389 GCA_036493015.1 Dongiaceae bacterium
CGAGAGCACGCCGGACGGGCTTCGCCTTGGCGCGCTGGTGCGGATGGCGGACGCTGCATCCCATCCCGATATCGCCCGCGATTACCCGGTGATCGCGCAGTCGCTGCTGCTGGCAGCCAGCGCCCAGATCCGCAATATGGCGAGCCTCGGCGGCAATGTGCTGCAGCGTACCCGCTGCAGCTACTTCCGCGATACGCGCTGGGCCGCCTGCAACAAGCGCAATCCCGGCAGCGGCTGTGCCGCGCTGAACGGGATCACCCGCAAGCTGGCGATCCTCGGCACCAGCGAAAGCTGCATTGCCACATATCCCGGCGATTTCGCCCAGGCGCTGGTGGCGCTGGATGCGATCGTCGAGATCGCCGGGCCCGCTGGCGCGCGCAGCCTGCGCTTCGAAGACCTGCATCGTTTGCCCGGCAACACCCCCCATATCGAGACGAACTTGCAGCCGGGCGAGCTTATCACCGGCTTTCGCGTCCCCGCTGGCGGCTGGACCCACCGATCGCTCTATCTGAAGATCCGCGATCGCGAATCCTATGAATTCGCATTGGCCTCGGCCGCGGTTGCGGTCGAACTCGACGGCAAAACGGTGAAACAGGCGCGTATCGCGCTCGGTGGTGTCGCGACCAGACCTTGGCGCGCGCGCGAGGCCGAAGCAGCACTCAGCGGCAAGGTATTGAGCGAAGAGACTGCCGCTGCGGCTGCGAATGCCGCCTTCACCCAGGCAAAGACGCGCGACGACAACGATTTTAAGCGCGATTTGGGCAAGCGCACCCTCACCCGCGCGCTGCTTCAGGCCGCGAGCATGGAGATCTGAGTTTCATGGCAAGCCAATCTGCAGTCGATCGGATCGGAACAGACACGCCGCGCATCGATGGCCGGCGCAAGGTCACCGGCGAGGCGCGCTATGGCGCCGATATGCCGGTGAGCGCGCCGGCCCATGGCTTCCTGGTGACCAGCGCCATCGCCAAGGGCAAGATCACATCGATCGACGAGAGCGATGCGCGCGCGCTTCCCGGCGTCCTGGATATTTTTACCTATAAGAATGTCGGGACCAGCATCAAGGCCGGGAAGACGTTTTCCCAGCAGGGCTTTATGGGCACCTCCATCGCACCGCTGCACGATGCGACGATCTGGCATGATGGGCAGATCGTGGCACTGGTCATTGCCGATACTTTCGAGATCGCCCGTGACGCGGCGCGGCGGCTAAAGGTCAGCTACAGCGAGATGAAGCCCTCGGCGGGCTTCGACAGTCCCGGGGCCGAGACCGTCGCCGCGGCGAAGGCCTCGCCCGAGCATCACGATCCGGCGGTCGGCGACGCCGTTGCCGCCTTCGACGCCTCGCCCGTCAGGATCGAGCAGCATTATTCGACGGCAACCCAGCACCACAATCCCATCGAGCTTTTCAGCACCACCTGTTCCTGGGATACGGACCGGCTCACCATCTGGGAATCCTCCCAGAACGTGTATGGCTTCAAGAACGGCGTGGCCGATCAACTGGGCATTGACCCCGACAATGTGCGGATTATCTCGCCCTTCGTTGGCGGAGCGTTCGGCTCGCGCGGCTCACTGACCCAGCGCACGGCTTTGGTCGCGCTCGCCGCCCGGCGGCTCAACCGGCCGGTCAAGCTGGTGGTGACGCGCGATCAGGGCTTCACCACGGCAACATACCGTGCCGAGACAAGGCATCAGATCAAACTGGGCGCACAGCGCGACGGCACGCTCGTCTCGCTGCGTCATGAAGGCTGGGAAGTCACCAGCCGCCCGGACCCCTACATGGTCGCCGGCACCGATGCCTCGACCCGGCTCTACGCCTGCCCGAACATCGCCTCCAAGGTTTCCATCGTCCATGCCGACCGCAGCACGCCGGGCTTCATGCGCTCGCCGCCGGAGCTGCCCTATCTCTTCGCCCTCGAAAGCGCCATGGACGAACTGGCGATCGAGCTCAACATGGACCCCATCGAGCTGCGCCGGATCAACGATACGCAGAAGGAGCCTATCAAGGGCCTGCCTTATACCAGCCGGTCGCTGATGGCCTGTTTCGATGCGGGTGCAGCCGAGTTCGGCTGGGAAAAGCGCCACGATCATCGCCGGCCCGGCTCTCTCAGCGAAGGCAACTGGCTGATCGGCTGGGGTTGTGCCGCCACTATGTATCCCACGGCCATGAGCCCGGCGGCGGCGCGGGTGATCCTGTTCCCCAATGCCTCGGTCAAAATCCAGACGGCTGCCCACGACATCGGCAACGGCGCCTATACCGCAATCGCGCTGACGGCCGCGGACAGGCTGGGGGTGCCGATCGAGCGCATCCAGGTCGAGCTGGGCGATAGCGATCTGCCGCCCGCGCCGGTTGCCGGCGGATCGAACACCACGGCCAGCGTCTGCAACGTCGTCGCCAAGGCTTGCGAGGATATTCGCTCACGCATCGCGGGTGCTGCGACCAAAGACGGCAAGGGCCGGTTCGGCGGAAAGAATCCGGCCAGTCTCCGCCTCGTGCGCCAGACGCTGCATGACGGCGCCAGCGAGGAACCGCTGACCCAGGCGATCGCACGCGCCAGCAACGGCGCGATCGAGGCTTATGCCGAGAACATCCCCCATGGGGTGAAGCCGGATGCGATGGCCAAACTTTACAAGGGCAAGCAGACCCTGGCCGGCGGCGCCAATTTGAAGGATCGCATCCAGTTCGCCTTCGGCGCCGAATTCGTCGAGGTGCGCGTCCACCGCATGACGCGCGAAATCCGCGTTCCGCGGGTAGTGGGCGTTTTCGCGGCCGGCAAGATCGTCAATCCGCGCACTGCTGAGAGCCAGCTCTCCGGTGGTCTGATCTGGGGTCTGTCATCGGCGCTGCATGAGGCGACCGAGATCGACCGGCGGGCCGCGCGCTTCGTCAATGCCGACCTGGCCGACTACCTGATCCCGGTGAATGCCGATATCGGTACCGTCAAGGTGATCATGCTGCCGGAGGAAGACCGCCAGGTGAACGAGCTGGGCATCAAGGGTCTGGGCGAGCTCGGCAATGTCGGCACCAATGCCGCGGTCTGCAACGCCATCTTCCACGCCACGGGGACGCGAATCAGAGACTTGCCGGTTCGGCTGGAAAAGCTGCTTTAATGCATCCAACCGGGGCGGCTGGATAGCGGCCTCAAAAGAACGTCTCAGGGAACCTTTCTGACCTGGGGCGGTTCAATGTCTGATGGGGGCAGCAGACATCGATGATTCGCAATCTCGGCGACCATTCCGCCAACGAACGTACGTTCCTGGCCTGGGTGCGCACTTCCGTCGCCATCATGGCCTTCGGCTTCCTGGTCGAGAAATTCGATCTGTTCCTGGCGATTGCCGCCCACACGCTGGATCCGGAGATGCATCTGCCCGACCGGCGCTTCGGCAATGCCGTCGGGCTGGTCCTGATCGTCCTCGGCGTGGCGATGATCGCGATCGCCACCATCCGCTTTCGCCGCACCGCCAAAGCGATCGACAGTCCGGATGTGCTGCCGCTGCTGAGCTCGCGCGCCGATATCGCGCTCGCCTGCCTGCTGATTCTGCTGGGCGTTTCGCTGTTCCTCTATCTGGTCAACGCATTGATAACGGGCGTCTGAAACGCCTGCTGTTGCCCGCTGCGGCAGGCACCACAGTTCTGACCGCACTGCTAGCCGCAGGCAGCGCCTATGCCGCCGATGCGCCGGCGGCGGGCGCTTCCGAATCGATCTTCCTCGTCCAGATCATCGTGCTGATCCTGCTGGGCCGTCTGCTCGGCGAGCTGATGCAGCGCATCGGTCAGCCCTCGGTCATGGGCCAGTTGCTGGCGGGCCTGATCCTGGGGCCTTCCTTCCTCGGCGCCTTCTGGCCCGCGGCCCAGCATGCCCTGTTCCCGCCGAGCCATGAGCAAAAGAGCATGCTCGACGGCGTCTCGCAGATCGGCATCCTGCTGCTGCTTCTGCTGACCGGAATGGAGACGGATCTGAAGCTGGTGCGCCGGATCGGCCGCGCGGCGATCAGCGTCTCGGTCAGCGGTATTCTCGTTCCCTTCATCTGCGGCTTCATCCTGGGCCAGTATCTGCCGGATTCGATCCTGGCCGATCCGGCCGAACGGCTGATCGGTTCGCTCTTCCTCGGCACCGCGCTTTCCATCTCCTCGGTCAAGATCGTGGCCATGGTAGTGCGCGAGATGAACTTCATGCGCCGCAACGTCGGCCAGATCATCATCGCCACGGCGATCGTCGACGACACGATCGGCTGGATCATCATCGCCATCATCTTCGGCCTGGCCCAGCACGGCACGATCGACGCGCTATCGTTGGCTAAAAGCATCATCGGCACGCTGCTGTTCCTGGCGATCAGCCTCACCATCGGCCGGCGGCTGGTGTTCACCCTCATCCGCTGGACCAACGACAATCT
>DASXQK010000183.1:0-4089 GCA_036493015.1 Dongiaceae bacterium
CTGGAACTGCCAAAGAATCTGGCCGGCGCGCGCGAAGCGGTCGCTGCTGCCGAGCTCGATCTTCTGCTTTATGCCGATATCGGCATGGAGGCGCTGACCTACTACCTCGCTTTCGCGCGGCTGGCGCCGGTGCAATGCGTCACCTGGGGCCATCCGGTGACCACCGGCATTCCGGGCGTGGACTATTATCTGTCGGCGCAGGATTGGGAGCCGCCGGATGGCGATCAGCATTACAGCGAGCGCCTCATCCGGCTGGCGCATCCGCCCACGTACTACTACCGGCCGCGGGAAACCGGCGGACGGGTACCGCCCTTGCCGGACGATTCGACGATCTATGCCTGCCTGCAGACGCTGTTCAAATTGCATCCCTCGTTCGATGCGCTGCTGGCCGAGATCCTGCGCCGCGATCCGCGCGGGCGCGTGCTGCTTGCCGAGGGTGCGCGGCCGAGCTGGGGCCGCCAACTGCGCGAGCGTTTCGAGCGCAGCATTCCCGACGTCGCCCAGCGCATTCATTTCCTGCCCAATCTGCCTTATGCCGATTACCTGGCCTTGGTGGCGCGGGCCGATTGCCTGCTGGATACCACGGGTTTTGGCGGCGGCAGCACCAGCCTGGAAGCCTTCCATCTCGCCCGGCCGGTGGTGACCTGGCCCGGCCCGTACATGCGCGGCCGGCTGACTTATGGCTTTCTCCGGCGCATGGGAATCCTCGACACGGTGGCCGACAGCGCCAAGCGCTATGTCGAGATTGCCGTGCGCCTGGCCAATGACAGGCCCTGGCGCGAATCGCTGCATTCGCGCATTGCCGCTGCATCGCCTGTATTGTTCGAGGATGCGGGCGCACCGGCCGAACTCGTATGCTTCTTCAAGGCGGCGGTGGAAGCGGCCCGGCGCGGCGAATTCGTCGACGGCTGGGAATAGGCCCGCAAGAAGCGGATAGCTGGCATCGCCGTATCCATCAGACTGGCCCTCGATTCCCTCTCCGCCCTTCAGGGGGAGAGGGTCAGGGTGAGGTGGGCTTCTCGGTCCGCGAGATCGAGCGCCGTTCAGGACCGGGTCATCCCCACCTCATCCCGACCTTCTCCGCCCCAAATGGGGCGGAGAAGGAGAACGCGGGGAGCGAGCATGCAACAATGCACGATGCAAGGCCTGGATTGGGCGATGCTGCTGGGCTTAGCGCTCGTTTTTGGCAGCGCCTTTTTCTTCGGCGATCTCGGTCTTGAGAGCTTCGGGCCGCTGAGCGTTGCCGCCGGGCGGGTGGGTAGCGCTGCCATCATCCTGACCATCGTCGCGCTGCTACGCGGCCGGCGCTTTCCCGCCGATCCGAAGACATGGGCAGCTCTTCTCGTCATGGGCGCCATCAACAACGCCATTCCCTTCAGCCTGATCTTCTGGGGCCAGACCCACATCGACAGCGGGCTCGTGGCTATCTTGAATGCCATGACGCCGATCTTCACCGTCCTGCTCGCCCATCTGGTGGGCGACGAACGGCTGACGGGACGGCGGCTTGCCGGCGTGCTGCTGGGCTTTGCCGGTGTGGCGGTGCTGATCGGCCCCAGCGCGCTCAGCCATCTCGATCCCACGAACATTGCCGAGCTGGCTATCCTGGGTGCCGCTCTCTGTTATGCATTTGCCGGACTCTGGGGCCGGCAGTTCCGCGGCCTGCCGGTGGAGGTCGCAGCCGGCGGCATGCTGATCGGCAGCAGTGCGCTTCTGCTGCCCGTTGCCGCAATTGTCGAGCATCCCTGGACCGTGCAGCCGAGCCCCATCAGCCTCGCCGGTATCGCGGCCCTCGGTCTGCTCAGCACGGCGGTCGCCTATCTGCTCTATTTCAAACTGCTGGCGCGGGTGGGGGCGACCAATTTGCTGCTGGTCACCTTCCTGCTGCCGATCGTGGCGCTGATCCTGGGCGCCCTGTTCCTGGCCGAGCATGTCCAGCCCATCGACCTGCTGGGCCTGGCGCTGATCATGGGCGGGCTTGGCGCCATCGACGGGCGCCTCGTTGCGCGATTCAGGGCCAGCGCACTTCCGGCGGCAGCGACATCAGGATCGCCTCCGGATTCCCGCCAGTCTTGAGACCGAACAGCGTGCCGCGGTCGTAGATCAGGTTGAACTCGACGTAGCGGCCGCGGCGGATCAGTTGGTGCTCGCGCTCCGCCTCGCTCCAGTTTTCGTTCATGTGGCGGCGGACGAGAACCGCATAGATGTCGAGGAAGGCCGTGCCGACATCGCGGGTGAAGGCGAAATCCTTGTCCCAATCGCCGTTGGCGAGATTGTCATAGAAGATGCCGCCCACCCCGCGCGGCTCGTCGCGATGCTTCAGGAAGAAGTAGTCGTCGCACCAGGCCTTGAAGCGCGGGTAATAGGCGGGATCGTGCCGGTCGCAGGCGGCTTTCAGCGCGGCATGGAAGCTCGCCGTATCGGCGCGATCCTCCACCATCGGGGTCAGGTCGGCCCCGCCGCCGAACCAGGCCTTGCTGGTGACGATATGGCGGGTGTTCATATGCACCGCCGGTACTTTGGGCGATTGCATATGGGCGACGAGGCTGATGCCGCTGGCCCAGAATTTCCCGTCTTCCGCAGCCCCAGGGATCTGCTTGCGGAACTCCTCGGAGAATCGGCCTTCAACGGTGGAGATGTTGACGCCGACCTTCTCGAAGACCCGGCCACGCATGACCGACATGGTTCCGCCGCCGCCGTCGCCGCCGTCTTCGGTCGGCCGCTTCCAGCTGCTGCGCTCGAAACGCCCGGCAGAGCGGCCCGCGAACCGACCAGCAAGTTCGCCGTTGTATTCGTCTTCCAGTTTCTCGAAGGCGGCGCATATGCGGTTGCGCAACTCCTCGAACCATTGGCTTGCGCGTTCTTTGTGGCTGCCGGACTTATGTTCACTCGTCATGATGGAAAGCCGCCTGTCTGTCTCATGGCCTCGCCCAATACCATGGCGGCGGCCACGGCGACATTGATGGAGCGCAAGCCGGGACGCATGGGAATACGCACGCTTTCGTTCGCCGCCTCATGCACCTCGGGCGGCACGCCGGCGCTTTCGCGGCCCGCCAGCAGATTGTCATCGGCACGGAATAAGAACCCGGAATAAGCGTGGGCCGCCTTGGTGGTCAGCAGGATAAGCCGCCCACGCAACTGGCGGCGATAGGCCTGCCACGAGGGATGGCGCGCCACCTCGACCTCGGCCAGATAATCCATGCCCGCGCGGCGCAGCAGCCGGTCGTTCCAAAGGAATCCGCAGGGCTCGATGATGTCGACGGGCACGCCCAGACAGGCTGCCAGGCGCAGCAGGGTGCCGCAATTCTGCGGAATATCGGGCTGATAGAGAGCAAGGCGCATGGCGGCGGAGCGCTGCTAGGCAAGATCGGGAAATTGCATTATACCCCTCGCCCGGGGGAATTCCCGAGCAGCCTGCCTCGCTCGGGAGCCAAGGCATCATGGCCTGACTGTCTGCATTCTGCGTCGGTTTGTCGCAGAGGGCGACGGCGGGCCGGAACAAGCCCGATGTTATAAGAGGCGGCCGCTTCGGAGTGCGGCGAAAGAGGGACGACGGACATGGCTGAAGGCACTGCGCAGGGGGTAGGACATAAAGAGGGTACCCGGCGCGATTTCCTGATGTTGGCGACCGTTGCCGTGGCCGGCATGGGCGCTGCCTGTATCGCCTGGCCCCTGATCGATCAGATGAATCCCTCGGCCGACGTGCTGGCGCTTGCCTCCATCGATGTCGACATTGCAAAGATCGAGGTCGGCCAGCGCGTCAAGGTGCTCTGGCAGGGCCACCCGGTCTTCATCGACCACCGCACGCCGGAAGAAATCAAGGCGGCGGAAGACGTGAACATCGCCGATCTGCGCGATCCCCAGACCGATGCGCAGCGCGTACAGAAGCCGGATTGGCTGATCGTGGTGGGCGTATGCACCCATCTCGGCTGCATTCCGCTGGGCACCGCACCCTCCGATCCGCGTGGCGAATATGGCGGCTGGTTCTGCCCCTGCCACGGCTCGCAATACGATACTTCAGGGCGCATCCGCAAAGGCCCGGCGCCACTGAATCTCGCCGTGCCGCCCTACAAATTCGCCGGCGCCACGCTG
>DASXQK010000184.1:0-13352 GCA_036493015.1 Dongiaceae bacterium
CGATGATGGCGAGGTCGGCGTCAAGCCGCTTGGCGACGGCCCGCGCCCGGATCACGCCGCCCACATCGGGGGAAACGACGGTCAGGCTCTTGCCCCCGAAGCGAGCCTCCATATCCTTGGTCAGGACGGGGGCGGCGAACAGATTGTCGGTAGGGATGTCGAAAAAGCCCTGGATCTGCCCGGCATGGAGATCGAGGGTCAGCACCCGGTCGGCACCGGCCTTGGTGATCAGGTTCGCCACCAGCTTGGCCGAAATGGGAGTGCGGGGCCCTGATTTCCGGTCTTGGCGGGCATAGCCGAAATAGGGGATGACGGCGGTGATCCGGCGCGCGGAACTGCGCCGCAGCGCATCCATCGCCACCAGCAGTTCCATCAGGTTGTCGTTGGCGGGGTAGGAGGTCGACTGGATCACGAAAACGTCCTCGCCGCGGATGTTTTCCTGGATCTCGACAAAGACTTCCATGTCGGAGAAACGCCGCACGCTGGCCTGGGTCAAGGGCAGATTGAGAGCGGCGCATATCGCCTCGGCCAACGGCCGATTGCTGTTGCCCGTCAGGATCTTCATCTGGCCAACCTGTTGTCGAAAATCGCCGGCAGTGCGGCACACGCCGCCGCCCCCGCGACGGCGCGCGGACTATATCGACGTGTCATCTTTATGTAAACCGCGGGAGAGCCCGGTTACGGCCTTCCCGTACCATCGATAAGCCGTTGAGAATATTGGGTAATTAAGACCCCGTGGCCAGCCGGCGGTTTTGTCACAGGCTGCAGGTGACCAGCATTCCCAGAAGGCAGAAGGCCAGGAAGATCAGCAGATAGGGCATGGCCCCATTATAGCGCCGTTATCGCCGCCCGATTATCCCAACCGGCGATCACCCCGCCGCGGCGGCCTTCAAGGTGGCGAGATCGAGCTTCGACATCGTCATCACCGCCGCCATGACCCGGGCCGATTTTTCGGTGTCGCCCTTGCCCAGCACCTCGATCAGGAACTCCGGCACCACTTGCCAGGACAGGCCGAATTTGTCCTTGAGCCAGCCGCAGGGGCCTTTCTCGCCACCGGCAGAGAGCTTCTCCCACATCGTGTCTATCTCCGCTTGGTCCTTGCAACGCACGGCGAAGGAGACCGCCTCAGTGAATTTGAACAGGGGCCCGCCATTGATGCCGGCGAATTTCTGGCCGTCGAGTTCGAAGCCGATGGTCATCACCGTGCCCTTTGGTCCTGGTTCTGCACCTGTGTAAAGCGCGATATCGGTGATCTTCGAATTCTTGAAAATCGAGACGTAATAATGGGCGGCTTCCTCGGCATTGCCGTCGAACCACAGGAAGGGCGTGATCTTCTGAGACATCGGTCTTTCCTTTGGCTGTTGCTGTCCCAAGGACGAAGGAGGGCGCGCGGTTCCGACATCTTCCCCGTTTCCTCTCTCCCTCTTTGGGGGAGAGGATCAAGGTGAGAGGGGTGTCGATGACGAGCCGATTGTCTCTTGGCCACGACACCCACACCCCGATCCTCTCCCGCAAGCGGGAGAGGGAGCAGTCAGCGCACCACCAGATCCGTCGGGCGTTTGGAGAGCGCCTCCACGCCGCGCTCGCCCACCAGCACGGTCTGGCCGCTGGTCATGGCAAGATTGCGCTCGGCATCGAAGATGATGATGTGGATGAAGAACACCTGGCCTGCGGCCGCAGGCTCCGGATTGCCGTGATAGAACATCGGCCAATCCATCCAGTTGGGCGCAAAGGTGGTGCCGAGGCTGTAGCCGGTCGCATTCATGCGATAGGCCTGATAGCCCGCGGCATCCAACACGCGGGCATGGGCGTCGAATACCTCGCCGATCGGCCGGCCCGGAATCAGCGCCGCCTTGCAGGCTTCGAGTGCATCGACGCCAACCTTGTGCATCTCGACCTGGCGCGCCGGCGGCTTGCCAATGGGAATCGTGCGCATCAGGCAGGAATGGTAGTGGCGATAGGCGCCGCCGAATTCGAGGGTCAGCTGGTCCTGGGCCGAAAGCTTGCGCCGGCCGCTGAAATAACGGCAGAGCAGCGCGTCATCGCCGGAGCCGATGATGAACTCATTGGCCGAATCATCACCACCGCCGCGGACGATCGCGCTCTGCATGGCGGCGAGAATCTCGGCCTCGTCCGCGCCGGGTTTCGCCAGGCGGTGCGCCTCGTCGAGAGCAAGATCGGTGAGCTCGGCCGCCTTGCGCACATAGGCGATCTCGGCGGGACTCTTTACGAGGCGCAGGCGGCTGACGAGATCGGAGGTATCCTCCAGCGTAGCGAACCCTTCGAGCGCCGCGTCGAGACGCTTGCCGTTACGGGCCGTCAGGCCATAGGCCTCGTATTCGACGCCCAGTATCTTTCCCTTGCAGCCATGGCCCTCGAGGATCTTGCGCAGATCCATCGCGGGGTTGGCGTCCGGCCGGTCGACCCAGATGCGGATATCCTCGATCACCGAGGTGTGCTGCGCCTGCAGGCGATCAGGTGCTCGGGTCAGCAGGGTCATCGTTCCGTCGGCGCCGAGATAGAGGCACTGGAAAAAGACGTAGCCGAAGGTGTCATAGCCGGTCAGGTAATACATGCTCTCCTGACGGAACATCAGAAGCCCGTAAAGCCCCCGCTTCTGCATCGCGGTGCAGGCGGCCTTGCGCCGCCCGGCCAGTTCCTCGCGGGTGAAATGCAACGCCATGCGTCAATCCTCCAGAGCGATCAGTGACATGTTGCGGCCGTAATCCTTGCCGCCTTCCAGCGTGCGGCGACGATAGCTGAAAAAGACATCGGACAATGCGCAGGTATCGCGGGCCAGCCGCTCGATTTGCGCAAGGCCGGCGCGTTCGAGCCGGTGGCCGCAATAGCTTTCGAGATCGAAGTGAAAATGGTCGGCGCGTTTTGCCGAGGCGATGAAGAAGCGCGCCTGGGCAGCATCCGCCTCGATGAATCGCTCGCGAAACTCCGGCCCGACTTCATAGGAGGCCTGACCGATGCAGGGTCCGATGGCTGCGCTGATGCGCGAAAGCACCGCACCCTGGCGCTGCATCTCGGATAGGGTTTCTTCCAGCACGCCGTCGAAGGCGCCGCGCCAGCCGGCATGGGCGGCACCGACCACCCGCGCTTGCGCATCCGCAAACAGCACCGGCGCACAATCGGCATGAAGAACGCCGAGGCCGATACCCGGCACTCTCGTCACCATGGCATCGACCTGGGGCGTATCGCCGCGCGCCCAAGGCCGGTCGACGATGGCCACGCGCTTGCTGTGGGTCTGCCAGGCGGTGACGAGCCTGGCGGGATCGAGATCGTTGCTACGCATCGCCCGTGCGCGGTTCTCCGCCACGCGTTCGCCGTCATCGCCGGAACCGAAGCCGCAATTGAGCGAGGCATAGATGCCTTCGCTGACACCGCCGGCGCGGCCGAAGAAGCCGTGGCGAATGCCGGGCAGGCCGCGAAGATTTGCCGCTTCGATCATGTCAGTTCGGCAAAGCCGGGCGGAACCGGCAGGCTGGGTGACGACAGCGCCATCGCTTTGAACAACGTTCCCATTTCGCGCGCATCCAGCAGGCGCCGGCGCGCAGCGTCGATCTCGCGTGCCTGCGCCGGCGTCGCGCGGGCCTTCAGGCTCGCGGCACGCGCATCGAGGCCGAGGCGCTGCAGGAATTCGCCCTGGGGCAATGGCCCATGGGCGGCAGCACCAGCTGAAGTGGCGGCGCCGAGCAGTCCGGCAAAATCGACATGAGCCGAGAGATCGGCGCTGCCCGGATCGGCGAGCACGTCCACCGGCTGATGCTGGCGCACGGCTTGCAGGCTTTCGCCGGGCAGGCTCTGAGCGCTGCCGTAGTCGACGATCAATGCTGCCCCGCCATGGGCGGCAAGGCGCCGGCCAAGCTCGCCGGCGAGCGCAATGGCCGCCGGCGAAACTTCCGCCGCCTGGCCGCCGCGCTGGCGCTCGCTGAGCAGCGCAAAACTGGGCCCGGGATGGGCCGAAGCGAAGACGAGCTTCCCGTCATTGGCCGCGACCATGCGTTCCTGCCAGCCCTTTGGCCCAAGCACGAATTGATGCACCGGCAGCGCATCGAAGAACTCATTGGCGACCAGCAGAAGCGGTCCTTCGGGAATCTCGCTGAAACTGTCATGCCAGCTCGGATGGTGGGCTGCCAGGACGGAAGCCTGGCGCTCGCGCAGATGCGGGCTCGTCTCGACCAGATGCAGGCGCATCGCCTGGCCGAAGGCAGGACGTATGCGCGCAGCCCGCAGCGCATCGGCCATCAGCGTGCCGCGCCCGGGGCCGAGTTCCACCAGCAGGCAGGGTGAGGGGCTGCCCATGGTCTGCCAGACTTCTACACACCAGAGGCCGATCATCTCGCCGAACATCTGGCTTACTTCCGGTGCGGTGATGAAATCGCCTGCGGAGCCGAAGGGGTCGCGGCGCTGGTAATAGCCATGCACGGGATGGCCGAGAGATTCGGCCATGAATTCCGCAACGGTGATAGGCCCGGTCAGGGCGATGCGCCGCGCCAAAAGCTCCGCCAGCGTCGTCACCGGACCGTGCGCCGCGCGCGCCAGATGAAGATGAAGCCAAAGGCCAGCATGGGCAGCGACAGCAACTGGCCCATGGTGGCGCCGCCGAGCAGGAAGCCCACCTGCTGGTCCGGCTCGCGCACGCACTCGACGATGATGCGGCAGAGTCCATAACCGACCAGGAACACACCGCTGATCAGGCCAGGCCGCGCCATACCTCTGTAACGCCAGGCGATGATAGCCAGCACGATGAACAGAATGAGTCCCTCGAGGATCGCCTCGTAGAGCTGGCTTGGATGGCGCGGATTGGGGCCGCCATTGGGAAACACCATGCCCCACGGCAGATCGGTCTCGCGCCCGAACAGCTCGCCATTGATGAAATTGGCGAGCCGGCCGAAAAACAGGCCGATGGGCGTCGCGGCAGCGATGGCGTCGGTCAGGTGGAAGAAGCCGATGCCGCGCTTGCGCACGAACAGCGCCATGGCGGTGATGACGCCGATGAGTCCGCCATGAAACGACATGCCGCCATGCCAGAGTTCCACCGATTCGCCGGGGTGCTGCAGGTAATAGTCGGCGTTGTAGAAGACGACATAACCGATGCGTCCGCCCAGCACGATGCCCAGCACCGCCCAGGTGACGAAATCGTCCAGCATGTTCGGCGTCAAAGGCGAAAGTTTCTGTGCGGCGAGGGCTCGCGTATAGCGCCAGCCGATAATGATGCTGAACACATAGGCGAGCGCATACCAGCGGATCGCAAAAGGGCCGATGCTGATCAGGACGGGATCGATGACGGGGAACGGAATGGTGAAAAGCATCGGGCGGTTATAGGGGGCAGGCATTGCCCGGGCAAGCCGAAGGCCTGTACGTCCGCGGATGAGCCAAAGCTTCGTATCCGAAGGCCCCATATGTGAAGTCGGGGGAACCGGGGCTGCCGCGAATGTATTTCTGAAGGCGGCCGCAACGGATCCATAGAGGCCGCTCGCGCGTATTTCCGGCGGCGAGCAATTCATGCGAAAGGCGGTGAATCAGCGATGAGCAGCGTTATGCCGCGCAGCGATGACAGCGATCCGCGCCGGCATATTCCCGCCTTGCTGGTTTCGCTGACGATCGCCTTCACCGTCGCGGCATTCGGCGAGATCGTAACAGCGCCCGCGCTGCACGAGTGGTATCTGCTGCTGAGCAGGCCGGTCATCACACCGCCGGGCTGGGTCTTCGCGCCGGTATGGACAGTGCTCTACATCACGATGGCGGTCGCCGCCTGGCTCGTCTGGCTGCAACGCTTTGCCGATCCGGTGCGCGTTCGCCATGCCCTGGGATTCTATGCGCTGCAGCTCTCGCTCGATCTTCTCTGGTCGATGTTGTTCTTCGGCCTGCATTCCATCATCCTGGGCCAGATCGAAATCCTGCTGCTGCTCGCCGCGATCGGATTCACCATCGCCGCCTTTCGCCGTTTCTCCGCACTCGCGGCCTGGCTGATGGCGGTAAATTTTCTTTGGGTCGCTTTTTCCGCGATTCTAAATCTGGCGTTCTGGCTGGCGAACTGAATGACTGCCGCAGCAGGACGGGCTCGGCTAAGCTGGCGGCGAAGGAGACTATTTTATGGCTATCGATAACCGCATCCTCGACGACCTGGCGAAAGTCGCCAGCGGTGCGCTCAGCGGCATAAGCGGCATGAAACAGGAAGTCGAGGGCCGCCTGCGCCAGCAGTTCGAACGCATCCTCGCCGGCATGGACCTGGTGAAGCGCGAAGAATTCGACGCGGTGAAGGCCATGGCGGCGAAAGCGCGCAGCGAACAGGAAGACCTCGCCGCCCGACTCGCCGAGCTGGAAGCCCGCCTGAAATCACGCGAAAAAAAGGGCGGCTGAGCCTCAGGTTTTTGCCGGATTTCCGCCGGTTTTCCAAGCGACCCACAACTTTCTTTGAAATGTCTCAATTCACCTATTGCGCACCGATTCCGGATTTGGCACGCTAAATCTGGTGGGTAGCAAGCATTCCTAATCTAATACTGGGGTTCGGCCGGCTACCGGCCGGGCCCTTCGCCGTTCTGGGCCATGGAGGGCGCATCGATGACCGACCTGACGGTCGATACGTTCGAAAGCCGTAACAATCCCCTCGATATTCTGGAAGAACTGGTCGATGCCAACGAGTGGCAGTTCGACCGCAACTCCGCCGAAGAAATGATGGTCGAACTGAAAGGGCGCTGGTCCGACTATCGCCTCTATTTCGTCTGGCAGGAGGATCTCAGCGCCATTTCCTTCTCCTGCATCGTCGATCTCCGGGTACCGCCGCATCGCCGGCCGGCCTTCCTGGAGCTACTGGGGGGTATCAACGAGAAACTCTGGCTCGGCCATTTCGACCTCTGCGTCGAGGAGCCGGTGCCGATGTTCCGCCATACGGTGCTGCTGCGCGGCGTCGGCGGCGTGGCGGTGGAGCAGCTCGAGGACCTGGTCGATATCGCGGTCAGCGAATGCGAGCGCTTCTATCCGGCCTTCAACTTCCTCCTCTGGGGCGGTAAGACACCGGACGAGGCGGTCGAGGCGGCCATGCTGGAGACAGTCGGCGAAGCCTAAGACGCGTCCGCGTTTCTAACGGCGTCGAGCGGGGGCTTTTCCGGCCATGGGCGATCTTTCACATCTGAACTTGCTGCTGGTGGGCTGCGGCAAGATGGGCGGGGCCATGCTGCGCGGCTGGCTTGCCCGAGGCATGCGGCCCGGCAATGCCGTCGCCGTCGAACCCCAGGCCGAAGCGCTGGGCGATCTCGCCGGCAGCGGGATCGTGCACGTGAAGCAGGCCGCGGCGATCGCCAAGGACTTCTCGCCCGGCGTTCTCGTGCTGGCGGTGAAGCCGCAATTCATGGACGAGGCGATCGATCACTACGCCCGCTTCATAAGGCCGGAGGTGCTGGTGCTCTCCATCGCCGCGGGCAAGACCATCGCTTATTTTCGCCAGCATCTTGGCGCCAAAGCGGCCATCGTTCGCGCCATGCCCAATACGCCGGCCGCCATCGGACGGGGCATCAGCGTCGCGGTTGCCGACAAGCCGGTGACAAAGGCCCAGCGCGATCTTGCCGATACGCTGCTGTCGGCTTGCGGCGAGGTCGCCTGGGTCGATGACGAGGATCTGATCAATCCGGTGACGGCGCTCTCGGGCGGCGGTCCCGCTTATGTGTTCTTGCTGATGGAGGCGATGGCTGAAGCGGGGCGCAAGGCCGGGCTGCCCGCCGATCTTGCCATGCGGCTGGCGCGCGTCACCGTGTCGGGTGCGGGCGAACTCGCGCGCCTCTCTGGCGAACCGGCCGCCCAACTGCGCCAGAATGTCACCAGCCCCAAGGGCACAACGCTCGAGGCGCTCAAGATCCTGATGGCCGATGACGGCATCCAGCCGCTGTTCGATCGCGCCATCGCCGCGGCCACGCGCCGCTCGCGCGAACTCGCGGGCTAGAAGGAGATCACGTCTTGGGGAACGAGAAATCCCTGCGCCCGGCCGCGACGCGCGTGCAGCAGCTTCTGGGCGAGATGGGCCTCACCACCGAGGTCATCGAATTCGCCGGCACGACGAAGACATCGGCGGATGCGGCCCAGCAGATCGGCTGCAGCGTCGCCCAGATCGCGAAATCGCTGATCTTTCGCGCCAAGCAATCGAACCGGCCGGTGCTGGTCATCGCCAGCGGGGTGAACCGGGTTGATGAAAAGGCACTGGAGGCCCTGCTGGGCGAAAAGATCGGCAAGGCCGATGCGGATTTCGTGCGTGAAAAGACCGGCTATGCCATCGGCGGCGTGGCCCCCATCGGCCATGCGAGCCCGCCGGTCACTTTCATCGACGAGGATCTGCTGAAGCTGGAGACGATCTGGGCCGCTGCCGGCACGCCCTTCGCCGTCTTCCGCCTGGCGGCGGGCGATCTTGAACGCCTGACGGGCGGCCAGGTCGCAAAAATCGCCCAGATCAGAAGCTAGGCGAGCCCCCAGCAAGACGGGGACCAGCGGCGAAGCGCCGCCTTCCTTTGTCCGCCCCCGCTTCCTATCTTCAATCCCACTCCCTATCTTTTAGGGATGTTTCCTGTCTTCTCGGGGAATTGAAGGAGGCCGATATGGCCAAGCGCAGCAGCAAGGCATCGTCCGGCAAGGCATCCACGGCCAAAGCCGGGGCATCGTCCGGCAAGACGGCTGATCCTGCCATCGAGGCAGCCCTGACGCTCGCGGCGGAAAGGGGCTGGCGCGATCTGGCCCTGGCGGATATCGCGGAAGCGGCCGGCCTTTCCATGGCGGCGCTCTATGCCCAATACACGTCGAAGACAGCCATCCTTGGCGCCTATAGCCGTGCCGTCGATTCGGCCGTGCTGGCCGATTTGGGTGGCGACCAGGCGGGGGAATCGGCCAAGGACCGGCTGTTCGACCTGCTGATGCGCCGCTTCGACAAGCTTGACGCGCATAAGGCGGGGCTGCTGCGGATTGCCGAGGACACCGGCCGCGACCCGCTTTCGCTGGTCTGCAGCCTAGCGAATCTCGACCGGTCCATGGCGGCGATGCTGGAAGCCGCCGCGCTCTCGACCTCGGGGCTGCGCGGCTTGCTGCGGATCAAAGGCCTGTCGGCGGTCTATATGGCCGCGCTCCGCGCCTGGTTTCGCGACGACAGTGCCGACAAGGCCAAGACCATGGCTGCCCTGGATAAGGCCCTGGGCCGGGCCGAACGCATGGCCAGCGGCTTTGGTCGCCGTCCGAAGCGCGATGCGGCATGATTATTACATAATGATTTCAGCGGTTTGATTAATTTTATGTTGCAGTGCAATATTTTTCCTTGACGCTTCGACGGGCCGCCTCTATATACCCCTCCAGATTGTGCAGCGCAGCATGGCTGCGCCGATCGTAACCCAACCCGGAGGCAACCATGGCCAAGACCAGCACGACCTTCTTCGAGCCCGAATTCGTCAAGACCCCCGATTTCACCCAGTGGCAGGCTGAGTTCACCCGCGCTTTCGCGGATTTCAGCAAGCTCTGGACCAACGGCAAGGCCGCCAATGTCGATGTGAGCTGGCTGCTTTCCTATCAGCGCAAGAACTTCGAAGCCCTGACCGTCGCCAACCAGCGCGCCTTTGAGGGCGTGCAGGCGATCGCCAAGGCCCAGGCGGAGTTCGTCCGCGAAGCCGCCGAAGGCATGCAGAAGGTCGCCAAGGAGTTCGTTGGCGCCGGCAGCACGGAAGACAAGATGGTCAAGCAGGCCAATGTCGCCAAGGACGCCTTCGAGACCGCCGTTGCCAATGCCCATGAGCTGGCCGGCCTGGTCCAGAAGTCCAATGCCGAGACCTTCGAAGTGATCCGCAAGCGCGTCGTCGAGAACTTCGACGAAGTGAAGGCGGCGTTCGAGCCAAAGGTTGCCAAGAAGGCCGCCTAAGCGCCCTTCAATAGCGATCAAAGAGACTGGCGGCCTCGCACCTCCCCCGAGAGAGGCCGCCTGAACAGGGACCGCCGCGTTTTCCCCCAAACGCGGCGGTCTTTCTTTTTGCCCATTGCTCTATACCGTCAGCCTCAGCCTGCGGCCGATCGCGGGTATCGCGATGAAGGTATGCAATGAGCGATCCTGACGACAGCCTTGCACCGCAAATCACCTATGACGATTTCCGCCGCGTCGATATCCGCGTCGGCACCATCGCGGCAGTCGAGCCGTTTCCCGAAGCGCGCCGGCCGGCCGTCAAACTGACCATAGATTTCGGCGCCGCCATCGGCACCCGGCGCAGCTCGGCGCAGATCCTCACGCACTACAAGATCGAGGAACTCGTCGGCCGCCAGGTGGCTGCGGTGGTGAATTTTCCGCGCAAGCAGATCGGCAAATTCATGTCCGAGGTGCTGGTGCTGGGTTTCCCCGATGCGGCGGGCGAGGTGGTGATGATCGGCCCGGACAGGCCCGTGCCGAACGGCGGACGCTTGTTCTAAGCGCCGCTGTCAGTTGCGCCGGACTTAGCTGCGCCGCGGGGGGTTCACGACGCTGCGGGCGACCTTCGGGCGATCCATCTCGTTGATCATGCCAAACAGCACCTTGCGAAATCCTTCCACCGCGTCGGCCCCGGCGGCCCGATAGGCTTGGGCGACAAGGGCGCGCTGATCCTCGGTCAGGCGCCGCTCCAGCTCCGCGCCGCTTTGGGTCAGATCCAGCAGGCGCTGGCGCCGGTCGGTGCCGGGCCGCTGCTGGATGAAGCCCTGGCGCAGAAGCTGGCCCAGCACGCGCGAGAGGCTCTGCTTGGTGATTTTCAATATGTCGAGCAGGGATGAGACGGGCATGCCGGGGTTGCGGCCGACGAAATAGATCACCCGGTGATGGGCCCGGCCGAAGCCATAGGTCTGCAATACCGCATCGGCTTCGGCGGTGAAGTCGCGATACGCATAGAACAGCAACTCGATGCCCTGGCGCAGTTCGTCTTCGCGCAGGAACAGGGGGTTGGCTTGGGATTTTATGTCAGCCATGTTGACTTATTTTCCGAAAGCGGCATACCATTATCGAGACGGGCCTTATCTAATATAGGTGCCCGTGCGGCGATATCCTCCATTTGGGAGCTTTGTCCATGAGTGTTCAGCCTTTCGACGATCGCAACGGTGTCATCTGGTTTGACGGCAAGCTCGTCGACTGGCGTGACGCCAAAGTCCACGTCCTGACCCATGCCATGCATTACGCCTCGGCCGTGTTCGAGGGCGAGCGGGTCTATGAGGGCAAGGTCTTCCGGCTGACCGATCACAGCCAGCGGCTGATCCGCTCGGCGGAGCTGCTGGGCTTCAAGATTCCCTACAGCCTGGCGGAGATCGATGCGGCGACGAACGAAGTGGTGAAGCGCTCCGGCTTCAAGGACGCCTATGTGCGGCCGATCTCCTGGCGCGGCAGCGAGCAGATGGGCGTCTCGGCCCAGCAGAGCAAGATCCATCTCGCCATCGCCGTCTGGCAGTGGCCGGCCTATTTCTCCCCCGAGGCGTTGAACAAAGGCATCCGCATGACCTTCGCCAAGTGGCGCCGGCCCTCGCCGGATACCGCGCCCACGGCGAGCAAGGCCGCCGGCCTGTACATGATCTGCACGCTCTCCAAGCACGCGGCCGAGGCGGAAGGCTATGCCGATGCGCTGATGCTCGACTGGCGCGGCCAGATCGCGGAGGCGACCGGCGCCAATGTCTTCCTCGGCATCGGCGGCGAGCTGCATACGCCGAAGCCCGATTGCTTTCTCGACGGCATCACCCGGCGCACGGTAATCGAGCTGGCGCGCAAGCGCGGCATCAAGGTGACCGAGCGCGCCATTATGCCGGAGGAGCTGAGCAAGGCCGACGAGGTCTTCATCGTCGGCACGGCAGCGGAAGTCACGCCGGTGGGCGAGATCGGCCCGCACAACTTCCAGGTCGGTCCGCTGGCCCGGCAGTTGGTGGCGGACTACGCCGCTACGGTGCGCGGCAAGAGCCTGGCGGCGTAGTAGAGGAAGTCGTGGAACAGCCTTAGGGCGTGAATCAGCCCTTCTAATCTAATCAAAGCAAAATTCACGGATCAGATCGCCTGATCTGATCCGATCTTGCTTTGGGGCGGGCATGACGGGCGAGTAAAAACGCGTTCGGCGTCCATTCTTCATCATCGTGGCCGGGCTTGATTCGGCCATCCATTTTTCAGATCACGGCTTCCGCCAGCGCTCGGCGGCGTGATCGTCAGATTCGCGGGCTTCCACCCACTGGCCGCCGGCGGCGGTTTCCTCGAGCTTCCAGAAGGGCGCCCTTGTCTTCAGCCAGTCGATGAGGAACTGGCAGCTTTCCAGCGCTGCCTGGCGGTGCGAGGAGGCGGTTGCCACCAGCACGATGCGTTCGCCCGGCAACAGCCGGCCATAGCGATGGATGATCACGCTGCCGGTCAGCGACCAGCGGCTGAGCGCCTCGGCTTCGATTTCCGCCAGGCGCTTTTCGGTCATGCCGGGATAATGCTCCAGCGTCATGGCCTGAAGATCGCCGGCGGCGCTGCTGGCGCGCACGACGCCGACGAAGCTCGCCACGCCGCCCACATCGGTGCGCCCCGTGGTCAGGCGCGCGAGTTCGGCCCCGACGTCGAAATCCTCGGCCTGGACGCGGATCATCTCAGCCCCCGGTGACGGGCGGAAACAGCGCAATCTCATCGCCCGGCTTCACCGGATGATCGGGCGCCGCATAATCCTGATTGACCGCAACCTTCACGGCGCGGCGGTCCGCCAGCGCTGCCTTATAGGCGGGTCCTTGCGCTTCGAGCCAATCCAGCAGATCGCCGACATTGCGCACGAAGGCCGGCGGCGTCAGCTCCTCGCTCGATTTTCCGATCTTGCCGCGCAGCCAGGCGAAATAAAGCAGCTTCATCGGCCGGCCTCGCTGACGGAATGAACGAGCCTGCAATGGGCGATGATGAAATCCGCGACTTTCGCCGCGTCGTCGAGATCGATGACGGGTAGCGGACAGCCCGGCAGCGGTTCGTCGCTCAGCACGGCGACGATCTGCGGGTCATCCGGATAGAGTAGGGGCTTGCCAACCTCGTGGCGATGAATCTCGATCTTGTCGTGCTTCTCGCGCTTGAAGCCCTCGATGATGAGAAGATCGACCGGGCTCATATGCTTCATCAGCTCAGCGGCGCTCGGCTCCGCACTGCCGCGAAGCTCATGCATCAGCGCCCAGCGGTTGGCGGAGGCGACCAGCACCTCGGTGGCGCCGGCGCCGCGATGGCGCCAGGAATCCTTGCCCGGCTGATCGACATCGAATTCGTGATGGGCATGCTTCATCGTCGAGACACGGTAGCCACGGCGGATCAGTTCGGGCAGCAGGCGCATGAGCAGCGCCGTTTTGCCGCTGCCGCTCCAGCCGGCGAGGCC
>DASXQK010000185.1:0-3700 GCA_036493015.1 Dongiaceae bacterium
CATCGCTTGGATTCGAGATTGCAGGTCTTGAGCCATGTCGCAGTTCCCCCTGGCGCGCGGCGACGATTGCTATGAAGCGGCTGATGGCGGAGCGTTAGCGCTTCTTCTCCATCGCCGGGTTACTGGTCGGAAACCATTAAAAGGTTTCCTGTTCCGAAACTCCCGTTACTCAACTGAAACACTGCGGCAGGCCGTCGCAGGCTGTCTATCAATCAAAAGGGGTAGGTCTATCTCGAAAGAGGCATACCAATTACGCTGAAATCGATTGCGTGGTTGAGAGGTACGTCAAGCGTCGAGCCGGCGCGCCCAGCCCATTTCCACGGCCAGCATCGCGGCCTGGGTGCGATTGGTGGCGGCGAGCTTCTTGAGGATCGTTTTGACGTGAACCTTCACCGTGCTCTCGAGCAGGCCGAGGCAGCGTGCGATTTCCTTGTTCGAACGGCCGAGCGCCAGATGCGACAAGACCTCGCGCTGACGGTATGTCAGGCGCCGCAGGGGGTTGTCGGGGCTGGCGCCGCAGGGCGAGGCGCCGGCCTGGGACGCCGGCGCGCGGAACTGCTCGCGCGGCAGATAGATTTCACCTGCCATGGCCAGCGCCAAGGCATGGCGCAGCACCTCCTCGCTCGCGCCCTTGGCGAGATATCCGCGCGCACCAAGCTCGATCGCACCGAGGGCGGCATTCTCATCCACCTCGTCGGCCAGCAGCACGATCGGCGCTGATGGCAATCGAGCCAGCAGCTGATTCAGGCCAGCGAAATTCCAGCGGCAAGCGATGGCCGCATCCACGATCAGCAATTCAGGCCGTGGCCGCAGCCCCATATCGACCAGCAGCTGGCTGACGTCGCCAGCATCGAAGATGGCGGCGGCCGGATACCACTGGCGCACCAACAGCCCCAGGCCGCGTCGGAACAGGGTCTGGGGATCGAGGATGACGAGGGAAAAGCTGCGCGGTTTGGCAGCAGGCGATTGTGCCGTACTGGCCGATTGGGCCTCGCCCGCTCGGGTATTCTCTCGCGCTGGGGCCAGTTTCGCGCTGAGTGGCGCCAGGCTGCCGGGCGGGCGCCGGCTCATGGGTTCAGTGCACCGTCTTGGGCCAAGCGGGCCGGTGAGCGGCGCGCTGCCGGTGCTGGCTCTGCCTCCTCCTTCGCCCAATTGGCGTCGGCCGCGGCGACGGCGGCGGCGAAACAAACGATTGCTTCCTCGATCATCGCCTGATCGCCCGCCCGGTCGGCCGCAGCGTCCAGGCGGCGATAGCTCGCCGGGCAGAAGCCGCCATTGGCGAGCGTGTTGAACATGACGGAAATCGGTCCGGCCATGGCTCGCCGGCGCTTCAGATTGACGCGCCAGCGCTTTTTCGGCCCTCCGCGGGCGGCCACCCGCTTGATCATCGCCTCGATCCCGATCGCCTGCTGGCACCGGCGCGCGAGCGTGCCGGGATCCTCGTCATCGATGGCATCGGCATCGGGGCGCCAGGCAATGCCGTGATCGGCAAGCCGGCACCAGGCGCGCAACGCCTGGGCGGCGGGCTCGCCCACCGGTGGGCTTCCGGCCACCCAACGCTGGATCGTACGCGATTTCACGCCCAGCAATCGGGCCGCTTCGAGCTGAGAAAGGCCGAGCCGGTTGAGCGAGGCGCGAAATTCACTGGAATCCACGGGCGCCACCCTTGCCGTTTAACCAGTGCAAGCATCGGTCTGGCAGTCATATAAAATCGATGGTCGCCGAGAGGCGGCGATATATATGCCGTATATATGTCGTAACCATTCGCCCCCGGACCGCTGCAGTGGTCTGGCAGGATGGTAAGCCAGCCAAGTGGACGGGAAAAGGCGGATTGTGAGGGCTTAACGCGCCTCTGTACCGGGGCGATAGATGAGGCCCGGTTCGACCAGCCGCTCGCCGCGGCCCAGAGCCTCGGCGTCGTATTTGCCGTTGCGCCCACGGGTGGCGATGCCGGCGAAGACGTAGCGCCGGCCGAAGTAGTCGACAACGGCGGCGGCGATGGCCGAGCCGCGGAAGAAGCCCACGGTAGGACCGTCGGGCTTCGGATCGGCCAGCATCAAGTATTCGATGGAAGGCGAGCGTTCCAGGCCAAGGCGCGGCATCGTTGCAATCCTGAAAGGCAAAAGACCCATGGAAAGTAAATGGCGACAAGGCCTAAACGATCCATGTCAAATCGAAGCATGGATAATAAAGAGGGGCATATAGATGGCCCTCGGGATTGGTGTAGCCTCGAACCATGCGCCAGGAGCTGATGCGCCGATGACGAGCGAAGTGCGCGCCGATGCAGCAACTGCGCCTGCGCCCGGGCGGCGTATCGTCGAGGCGGTGAGCGCATTGCGCGCGCGCGGCGATGCCGCCGGCTGGCGGGCCTATCTCGGCACGCTGGCCATGGTGGCGGGCGCCGTCGGCGTCGGTCTCGTGCTTCGCCGGTTTCTCGACAGCGCCAATATCTCGCTGGTGTTCCTGACGGCGGTGCTGGTGAGCGCGGTCGCCTATGGCCTGTGGCCTTCGCTGTTCGCCAGCCTGGTCGCCTTGCTGGCCTATAACGTCTTTTTCCTGCAGCCCCTCTACACCGTGACGATCACCGACCCGGAAAACGTGGTGGCGATGTTCTTTTTCGTCATCGTAGCGGTGATTGTCAGCAATCTGACCTCGCGCGTCCGCAGCCAGGCTATCGCCGCCCGCCAGCGCGCCCAGACCATGGAAGATCTCTATCTCTTCGCCCGCAAGCTGGGCGGCGCGCCCTCGCTCGACGAACTGCTCTATGCTAGCGGCGAGCAGATCGCGCTGATGCTGAAGCTGCGCGTGCGGCTGCTGCTTCCCGAAAGCGGCGCGCTTGTGCTGCGCGCGGCAAGTCCGCCGGGCGGCGCCGTCACGCCGGCCGAGTCGGCGGCAGCGATGCGCTGCTGGCAGGACGACCGGCCCGCCGGCCGCGGCACCGATATCTTGACTGACAATTCCTGGCTGTTCCTGCCCATACGCACGGGCCGCGGCGTTGTGGGCGTCGTCGGCCTGGCGAGCGAGCGGCCGGAACTGATGCCGGGGCCGGACCAGCGCCGCCTGCTGGACGCCCTGCTCGACCAGGCGGCACTTGCCATTGAGCGCATCACGCTGGCCCAGGATGTCGATCGTGCGCGCCTGGCAGCCGAAACCGACCGGCTGCGCTCGGCCATGCTGACCTCCATCTCCCATGATTTGCGCACACCGCTTGCTTCCATCCTGGGTGCCGCCACCAGCCTGAAAACGCAGCCCCACGATCTGGATGAGGCAGACAAGCGAGAGATGATTGGCACGATCCAGGAAGAGGCCGAGCGGCTGAACCGCTTCATCGGCAATCTGCTGGACATGACCCGCATCGAATCCGGCGCCGTCGTCACCGGAACCAGCATGGTCGATCTGTCGGAGATCGTCGGCACCGCCCTCCAGCGCGCGGGCAAGATGCTCGCCGGCCATCGCATCGAGATGCGGCTGCCGGCGGACCTGCCGATGCTGAAGCTGGATGCGGTGCTGTTCGAGCAGGTGCTGTTCAACCTGCTGGACAATGCGGCGAAGTATGCGCCGCGCGATTCGGTGATCTGGCTGCGTGCCAAAGCAGATTTAGGCGCCGATATGCGTGGCGATACTCGCGCCGTGCGGCTGGAGATCCTGGATGAAGGCGACGGCATTCCTGCATCCGACGTCGAGCGCATTTTCGGCAAAT
>DASXQK010000186.1:0-3151 GCA_036493015.1 Dongiaceae bacterium
GGATGCGCTTTCATCAGCACCTCGACCCCTTCGGGGGCCGCCACCAGCGCCAGCAGGCGGATATCGCTGTCGGCGACCCCGGCCTTGTTCAGCACGTCGACAGCGGCGGCGGCGGAATGGCCAGTCGCCAGCATAGGATCGCAGAGGATGAAGATGCGGCCCTCCGTCTCCGGCAGCTTGACGAAATATTGCACCGGCCGCTTGGTCACGGGATCGCGATAGAGGCCGATATGGCCGACCCGTGCCGCGGGGATCAGCTCGATCATGGATTCCGCCATGCCGAGACCGGCGCGCAGGATGGCGACCACGGCGATCTTCTTGCCGGCGATGACCGGCGCCACCATCGGCGCCACCGGGGTTTCGATCTGCTGCTCGGTCATGGGCAAATCGCGGGTGACCTCATAGCCCATCAGGAGCGCGATCTCTTTCAGCAACTGGCGGAACAGAATCGTCGGCGTCGACTTGTCGCGCATCAGCGAGAGCTTATGCTGGATCAGCGGATGATTGAGGACGTGGAAGTTGGGGAATTGCTTCAGCGGCGTCTTCATGCGGGCCCTCCTCAGGCGTCAGCCCTGCGGGGCGCCATCAGCGCCAGCGCAAGTCCGGGCAAAGCCAATCCTGCCATCACGTAGAATCCGCCCCCGCCCAGCGCCTCGTATAGACCGCCGGCCCCCGCGGTGACCAGTCCCATGGACGTGCCCACGACGGTGGAATGCAGCACCTGGGCGCTGGCCAGCAGGCCCGGCGGGCTGCGCCGTGCAAGAAACGTCATGGCGGCAAGATGGGTGGTGGCAAAGCTGAAGGCGTGAAGGAATTGCACGACGATCAGCAGCGGCAGGCTCGTGCCGATTCCGGCGAGCAGCCAGCGCACAAGAGCGCCGATGGCGCCGACCACGAATAGATAGCGGTGCGGGATGCGCGGCAGGAAGCGCTTTGCCGCACCCAGCAGCACGACTTCCACCACTACCGCTTCCGCCCAGAGCCAGCCCACCGTCGCCGTGCTGTGGCCCGCCGCGGTCCAGTAGATCGTGCCGAAGGCATAGAGCAGGCTGTGGGAGCATTGGATGAAGGCGGATGTCGCCAGCATCAAAAGGAAGCGTCGCTCGCTCAGCAGGGTCAGCATGCCGCCGCTTTCGATACGCTCGCGGGGCATGCGGGGCAGGCCGAAGGACGAAGCCACCGTGAGTATCCAGGCCGCAATGATCAGCCAGATGGCGAGCCCCGCGCCGCGCTCGGCGATCAGGATGCCGGCGCCGGTAGAGGCGAGCATGAATCCCAACGATCCCCAGAGGCGCACGCGGCCATAGTCGAACTTGCCGAGGGCGGCGGCGCGCAAGGTCAAACCGTCGCTCAGCGGCATGACCGCGGTGAAGATCAGCCCCAGCGACAGGCTCAGGATCAGCAGGCCGGCAAAGCCGTCGATGAGCGGAAACAGGCTGAAGCCGATCAGGCTGAGGGCGCAGCACAGGATGATGGGAAGCCGGGTCTCGCCCCAGGCGTCGGCCGCATGGGCGATCAGCGGATTGCCGACGATGCGGGACAGCTGGATGGCGGCGATCAGCAGGCCGATCTCGGCTTCGCCCATGCCACGGCTGGCGAAATAACTGGGGGCGAAAGGCAGGTTCACCCCCGTGACCATGAAGAACAGGAAATAGAAGATGGCAATGCGCAGGGGCGCGTAACGGGTAAGAATTGGCGAATCCATGGTCTTGCAACGGTAGCGTGGATTTTGTCCGGCCGTCATGCCCGCGCCCAAGAATCCCTTGGACAGGCCAAAAGCGGCGCGTCATATAGCGCCAGTCATGACTGCCACCCCTTTCCTCAAGATGCACGGCCTCGGCAACGATTTCGTCGTCATCGATGCGCGCAAGCACGCCATCGGTCTGAACGAGGATCGGGCGCGCCATATCGCCGACCGGCGCACCGGGGTGGGCTGCGACCAGCTGATTCTGATCGAGCCCGCGACCAACCGCCTGGCGGATGCCTTTATGCGGGTGCGCAATGCCGATGGCGGGGTGGTGGAGACTTGCGGCAACGGGCTTCGCTGCATCGCCGATCTGCTGATGAAGGAATCCGGCCGCGACCATGTCGTGATCGAGACTTTGGCGGGGCTGATCGATGCGGAGGCCGCGGGCGATGGCCGGGTCAGTGTCGATATGGGACCGGCCCGCCTCGACTGGCGCGAGATTCCGCTGGCCCGCGCCATGGATACGCTGCATCTCGATTTGGCTTTGGGCGCGCTCAAGGACCCTGTCGGCGTCAATGTCGGCAACCCCCATGCCGTGTTCTTCGTGGATGATGCCGAAGGCGTCGACCTGAGCGCGCTCGGTCCCGTGCTCGAACGCCATGCCCTGTTTCCCGAACGGGCCAATATCGAAGTAGCGAGCCTGATCGCGGCCGACCGCATCCGCATGCGGGTGTGGGAACGCGGTGTCGGCATCACGCAGGCCTGCGGCACCGGCGCCTGCGCCACATTGGTGGCAGCAGCCAGGCGCAAGCTGACCGGACGGCGCGGCGAAATCGTTCTCGATGGCGGCACTCTGGAGATCGAATGGCTGCCCGATAACCATGTTCGCATGACCGGTCCGGTCGCCACCAGCTTCGCCGGCGAATTGCCGGCCTGACCCTTAGGTGCTGGAACTCGTCAATTTCGGTTGCCGGCTGAACGCCTATGAAGGCGAGATCGTTCGCGCCCATGCTACCGCCGCCGGACTCGAAAATACGATCGTCATCAATACCTGCGCGGTGACGGCCGAAGCCGTGCGTCAGGCGCGCCAGGCGATCCGCAAGGCGCGGCGCGAAAAGCCCGATGCGCGCATCGTCGTCACCGGCTGTGCCGCCCAGATCGATCCATCCGGCTTTGCTGCCATGCCGGAGGTCGATCGCGTGCTCGGCAACGAGGAAAAATTAAAGCCTGAGAGCTTCACGGCACTGGCCCGGGGCAGCGGGCCGCGCGTCGACGTCGGCGACATCATGGCGGTGCACCAGGCGCGAGCGCAGCCAGTGACCACCCTCGCCGGCCATACCCGCGGCTTCCTGCAGATCCAGCAGGGCTGCGATCACCGCTGCACCTTCTGCGTCATCCCGCTGGGCCGCGGCAATAACCGAAGCCTGCCGGCTGGCGAAATCGTGGCGCAAGCGCGGGCGATGG
>DASXQK010000187.1:0-3629 GCA_036493015.1 Dongiaceae bacterium
CCGGCGGTGGAAAACAGCATCTCCGCCAATGCCTATCGCCCAATGGACATCCTGCGTTCGCGCAAGGGGCTGACGGTAGAGATCGGCAATACCGATGCCGAAGGCCGCGTTATCCTCTGCGATGCGCTGGCGGAAGCCGACAGCGAAAAACCGGACCTGCTGATCGACATGGCGACGCTGACCGGTGCTGCGCGGGTAGCGCTGGGCCCTGACTTACCGGTGCTCTATGCCAATGACGATGCGGTTGCGGAAGCCGCGCTCCGCCATGGCAAGGCGGCGGATGACGTGCTCTGGCGTCTGCCGCTGCACAAACCCTATCGCAAGATGATCGACAGCCCCATCGCCGACATCAACAACTCCGGCAACAGCCCCTATGGCGGCTCCATTACCGCGGCCCTGTTCCTGGCCGATTTCGTCGATCCCGCCACCCACTGGATGCATTTCGACATCATGGCCTGGAACCCGGGCAAGCGGCCGGGACGGCCGGAAGGGGGCGAGGCACAGGCGATCCGCGGCCTGTTCTCGCTGATCGCCGAACGCGCGGGCCGCTCGCCGGCCAAGGCCAAGCGCTGAGGTAAAACCGCTAAAGCGTCGTGCTCATCCCGCCATCGACGACCAGAAGGTGGCCGTTCACATAAGACGCCGCCTCGGAGGCCAGGAACACCGCCGGCCCCGCCAGCTCATCCGGCTCGCCCCAGCGTCCGGCCGGCGTGCGCTTGCGGATATAGGAATCGAATTCGGGGTTGTTCTTGAGGGCCGTCACCAACTCGGTAGCGATATAGCCCGGCGCGATGGCGTTGCAGGTGATGCCGTGGGGCCCGAGCTCGGCGGCAAGCGCCCGCGTGAACGAGGCGAGCCCGCCCTTGGCCGCGGCATAGGCAGAAACGGTGGGTCGCGGAATAACGCTCATCACCGAGCTGGTCATGATGATCCGCCCCCAGCGCTGCTTCTTCATGACCGGAGCAACCAGCCGCGACAGGCGAAAGCAGGAGGTCAAGTTCTGGGCGATGACCTTGCCCCAGTCATCGTCGCTGATCTCCTCCAGCGCTTTGCGGTGCGACATGCCGGCATTGTTGACCAGGATATCGAGCCGGCCATGCCGTCCAACGATATTGTCGATGGCCCGGGCCGTCGCCGCTGGGTCCATCGTGTCAAAAGCTTCGGATGAGGCGGCAAAGCCTAGTGCCGATAGTTCCGCGGCCTTCGCCTCTGCCGCCGCCGGGTCCCGGCCATTGATGGTGACATGCGCGCCCGCGGCCGCCAGGCCACGTGCCATGCTCCAGCCCAGCCCCCGGGTCGAGCCGGTCACCAGTGCCACGCGTCCCTTCAGCGAGAACAGGTCGTTCATGATATCCCCCGATCGGCGTGAATTTGCCGAGATCTAAAACGACTCACGCATTGGCGCATTCCAGCGATCAGCCGCTGCGCCTTGTCTTGATCCGTTTCGACGCCGCCCAGAGATCCCTCAGCATCGCTGGAATTCCGGTGGGCGCGCTGATGGCCATGACGGCGGCGGTGAACAGGATGGCGATTGCGGTGGATTGGCTGCGATAGGTGAAATGCGAATGGGTCTGGGTGTGGTTGCTGAGAATCTCGAACCAGAGGGTCGCAATCAGCACCGGCGCCGAGATGCGCAGGAACTTCCGCCCGTCAAACGCTGCCCAGTTCCGCCGAAGATGCAGGACAAGGGCGGCGAACAGGACGGCGACCGCGACGCTGCCCACCGAGATGAAGGATTGGAGGGTCATCAGCGCGGTCGGCAGCAGCGGGATGAAGTAGATATGGCCGCCACCGTTCTCCTGGCCATATGTGCGCAGCTCGATCTGGTTGACGATGTCGGCGATGGCCGCATGAAAATCGGGCGAGATCAGGACGATCAGCACCCATTTCGCTACCCAGGTCAGGGCATAGCCGCCGAACCAGCTTGCCGCGACCAGGCCCGCGAGCAGCAGGCCGCTCGGGCGCCGGTCCGCAGGAGCAGACCGTCCTTCGTCGGCGGTTATCACGAAGAAGGCAAGGAGCAGGGGCGCCATAGGCGGCGTACTGAGAAAGTCGAAGAAATTGAAGATGGAGCCGAGGACGGCGGCAAGAATGATGGCAAGGCGCGGATCCGGCCTTTTCCGGTAGATCCGGGCGAAGAGGGCAGCACCCGTCAGAATGATAAACATGGCGACGGAATGCGGCGTGTTTACCCAGATGCGCCAGATATCGGTCAGACTCATGAAAACGATGAAGAAGATTCCGGCTGCCGGATTCCCGATCGTGGCGCGCAGTTCGCGAAAGAACCAGACGACGGCGCCCAGTATGAGAAAGGCGTTGATGAACCGTACGGTCTGGAGGCTGAACCACTGGATCATCGGCCAGGTGTAGAGCCGGTAGCCGTGCCAATAGCGGTGATAGACCCAGAATTTCGTGGCTGGAATCGCGGCGGCTATGTTGCGGCCCATGGTGCAGGGTGCGTCCCGGTCGAATTCGTACTGCAGCCGGGGCAGGAAGGCGATGTCGATGGCGCTGCGGCCATCGTCAAGCGTCAGGTTCCACGCCGTGCATTCGGTGAATGTGTGGCCGCCGCGGTTGAAGAACCAGCGCGGGTGTTCGTTCGGGTCGAGTACCCCGTCGTCATAGGCTTGCAGAATATGCGTGCGCGCGGCCGCCATATCGGTGTGGCTGCCCACCTCGATCAGTGCGAAGGCATAGACAAACTGCAGAAGCAGGACCGCGCCCATGGCCAGCAGCGCGGTTAGAAGCAGGCTGCGCAACCACGCCAAGCGCCCGCCCGCCGCCGCGCCTTCCACGGACCTAGTACTCCCGCGCCAGGTCCACCAGCGGACTCATTGCCTGGCCTGCTTCATGGCGGCGGATATTGGTGACGATGTGCTTCGCCGCCGTGGGCGGCCAGGTCAGGCTCGCGTTATGCGGCGTCAGGGTGACTTTGGGATGCCGCCAGAAAGGATGGGTCGCCGGCAACGGCTCTTCTGAAACCACATCGAGGGTCGCATGAGCGATCTGTCCGTTGTCGAGTGCCGCCAGCAGATCGGGCTCCACAACATGGCCGCCACGCGCCGCGTTGATCAGGAAGGCGCCTTGCCGCATTCGCGCGAAAGTCTTTGCGTTCAGGATGCCGGTGGTGGCCTGGGTCAGTGGCAGCAGGCAGACGACGATCTCGCTTCGGGCCAGCAGGTCGCCCAAGCCCGCTTCGCCGGTGAAAGATTTGACGCCGGCGATGTGCTTTTGCGCATTGCTCCAGCCCGCCACGTCGAAACCGAGCATGGCAAGCTTCGCCGCCGCATCGCCGCCCAGCACGCCCAGGCCTAGTATCCCGACCTTGCGCTCCCACGCCGGCGGACTTTCCAGCTCGTTCCATTCGACGTGGCGCTGCAGGGCTTCGAGCTCCGGCAATCGGCGGTGATAGCGCAGCACATGCAGTACGACATATTCGCTCATGCAGACCGTCAGCGCATGATCGACCATGCGCACGATGGAGATGCCGGCCGGCAGTTCCTTGTCCAGCAGCAGTTTCTCCACCCCAGCGCCCAGGGAAAAGATCGCCTTCAGCTTCGGATACTGCCGCAGCACGCCGGGCTGGTGATGCCAGGCCAGCACGTAGTCGATCTCATCCTTCGGGCCGC
>DASXQK010000188.1:0-2675 GCA_036493015.1 Dongiaceae bacterium
GGGGCCGCCATTAAGGAATTTGTAGCCGCAGCCCACGGCGAAATCCGCCTCGCCGAGATTGACCGGCACAGCGCCGGCGCTATGCGAGAGATCCCAGATCATCAGCGCACCCTTGGCATGGGCGGCGGCGGTGAGCGCGGCCATGTCGTGCAAGGCCGCGCTGCGGTAATCGACATGCGTCATCAGGACCGCCGCCACATCCTCGGTCATGGCCGGCACGATGTCGTCAGCGAGGCGCACCTCGACATCGCCGGTCAGATGCGCCAGGCCCTCGGCCATATAGATGTCGGTCGGGAAATTGCCGGCCTCGGTCAGGATGACGCGCCGGCCGGGCCTGAGCTTCAGCGCCCCGGCCAGCAGCTTGAAGATGTTGATCGACGTGGAGTCCGCCGCGATAACTTCGTCCTCGCCGGCGCCGATCAGTTTCGCGATCTTGCGACCGACTTTTTCAGGCAGGTCGATCCAATGGGCGGCGGTCCAGCTTTCGATCAGGCCCTCGCCCCATTCGCGCTCGATTGCGTCGATCGCCCGGCGTCTGGCTTCGCGCGACAGCATGCCCAGCGAATTGCCGTCGAAATAGAGCAAGCCCGGCGGGCGATGGAAGCGCGCCAGGAACGGCGCCAAAGGATCGGCGGCATCGAGGGCGAGGCAATCGCTACGGCTGAGGCTCATGAGCTTGTCCGCTTCGCAAGGACGGTGGACATCACCGCATCGGGGCTGGATGCTAACACTGCTGGCAAGGTGCTGGAAGCAAGCGCCGGCCCCAGGGCTCGCGCGGCCTTGTATTGGGGGATCAATGGTTCTGCTCAGGTTGTCGAAGATCGTGATGGTGGGGGGACTTGCCGCCTACGCCCTGCTGGTTGCCTTCGGCAACATCACCGATTACGGGTCGAACTTCGCCTTTATCCAGCATGTGATGAACATGGATACGACCTTTCCCGGCAACCGCCTGATGTATCGGGCGATCACCTCGCCGACGCTCCATCACATTGCCTATTGCGCCATTATCGCCGGCGAAGCGCTGACGGGGATCGTGCTGGCGATTGCCGCATGGCGCCTGTGGGCGGCGCGCGGCGATGCCGCGGGCTTCGCGGCGGCAAAGGGAATCGTGGCCCTGGGCGCGGCGCTGGCCTTTCTGATCTGGTTCGTCGGTTTTCTGGTGATCGCCGGTGAATGGTTCGCCATGTGGCAATCGGCGACGTGGAACGGGCAGGAATCCGCCTTCCGCTTCGTGGCCAGCTTCCTGCTAGTCACCGTCTTCGTGATGATGCCGGAGCGCGCCGAGAGGAGTTAGCCCGCTCTTGGTACCGCCAACTCCACCGGGCAGCGATCCTGCGGGCAGACGGCGAGTTCGCAGAGCCGGCAGATATGGTCGCAAGTGCCACGATCGGGCGTCAGCATCGGCAGAAGTTTTTCAAGCAGCCGGGACAGCTCGCGCCGCTCGGCGTTCTCCAGCCGCCCGACCATGCCGTCCAGTACCCCACCGCGCGCGGCAATGATACGCTGGGCCTGGTACCGGCCTTTCGCGGTCAGTTTCACCACGATTGCGCGGCGATCATCGCCCGGGTTCTTTGCGACCAGGCCCGCACTCTCAAGCTCTTCGATCAGGCGAACCGTGGCGGAGTGAGAGCGCCGCAAGACCTTGGCCAGGTGGCCGATGGAGGGCGGCGGCCATTGCAGCATGACCGCCAGCGCCGCCTTGGCGGCTTCACTGTGGCCCTGCGAGATGCTGATCGCGCCGGCGACGGCGTCGGCGATGGCCAGTGCAGCCGCACCCAGCAAGTTACCCGTGCGCGCGCCCTCGGCTCCGGCAATGGGTTTGCGGCTCACTGATTGCCCGCCTTGCGCACCGCCGGAGCCGGTACCAGAGCCGCCGCCAGCATGTCGGTGATCCGGCGCGCGACGCTGCCGTCCCAGTCGAGATCGGGATTGAAGATCGTGACATTGATGCCGGCGGCCTGGCCGGTCGCGATCGCGCGGCGGACTATGGCGACCACTTCGCCGATGGAAAGGCCGTCCGCAAGGCGATGATCGTTCGCCGGCATGACCGCATCGTCGAGCACGTCGAGATCGAGGTGAATCCAGAACGGCTTGCCCGACGACAGGACTCGTTGCAGGGCCTTGGCGCTGCTGGTGCCGAACCCGGCGATGCGGATATCCTGCAGCGATTGGCAATGAATGCCAGCCGCGCGCGGATCGCCGCCGCCATGCTGGGCCACCTGCTCATCGTCGCGGAAGCCGAAGACGCTGGTGTATTGGGTGGTGACGAGGGGGCCGGCGGGATCGAGGCGCGCCAGGTTCTGAGGCTTGCCCAGGCCGGTCGCCAGCGCCAGATCCATGCTGGCGGTTTCCGCATCCCAAGCCCCCTGCCGCACGCCGGGGACCGTATAATCCGTGTGGCCGTCAATGAAGAGCAGCCCGGCAGCGCCCTTGCGTTTGGCGCCCAGCATGCCGCCCAGCAGCACCGTGCAATCGCCGCCCAGCACGACGGGGAAACGCCCGCGGCCGATCTCGCGCTCGACACTCGCGCCCAACTTCAGCAGCCAGTCGCCGACGGCCTTTGGATTGGGTACACCGGTTTCCGGATCGGGCGTTTGCGGCCAGTCGGCCGGGCCGGGACCGGCCACCACATCGGCCTGCAGACGGGACGCAAGTCCGCTGTCGAGCAGCGAGCG
>DASXQK010000189.1:0-7910 GCA_036493015.1 Dongiaceae bacterium
CGCCTTGTGACAAAAAAGAGATTCACGGGCGTCGCGAATTAAGCCTGCTGCCCGCGCACAAGCGTCGTCGCCGTGGAATTTTTGCCCGGCTGCGCGACACATCCGATCACAAGGACAATCAGGGTCTGTTCGCGCGCTTCCTGCGCTCGCGCAGCGGGGTAACGATGGTCGAGTTCGCGCTGGTCGGGCCGCTGTTCCTGCTGCTGACATTTGCCATCGTCGATAATGGGCTCGTCCTGTTCATGCAGACGATCCTGGATAATGCAACGCGTGAAGCGGCGCGCCAGATCGAGATCGGCAAAGTCCAGCTGGCGGGCGACACCGACGGAACCGGCCTGTTCAAGACCACGTTGTGCAACAACCTTGGCGGACTTATTCCCTGTGCCAGCCTGCAGTGGCGCGTGCAGTCGAGCGCCGTCTCGTTCGCCAGCTTGAACCCGGCCGTGACGGCAAACGGTGGCGGCCAGATGACCACGACGGGTTTCTCCGCCGGGACGGCGCAATCCTTTGTGCTGGTTCAGGTCGGCTATACGCAGCCCTATTTCATTCCGGCGCTGGCACGCATTTCCGGCTCAACCGGTAATCTGCTGCTGGTATCGACCGTGGCAATGCAGAACGAGCATTACCAATGATCGCCTCATTGATTCGCCGCGCCTACCTGTTTCGCCGCGCTATCCGGCCGTTGCGCGATCTCGTCCGCGACCGCAGCGCTGTCGCCGTTGTCGAATTCGCAATCGTCATGCCGCTGATGCTAATGCTGACGATGGGCACCTTCGAAGCAACCCGCGCGGTGCGGGCCAAGATGAAGGCAGATTTCGCCGCCCAGACATTCGCCGATCTGATCGCCGCGCAGAACGCGGTCGATGCGGCGACGCTGACCAATTTCTGCAACGGCGCGCAGATGGTGATGGTGCCTTACACCACGACATCGCTGAAGGCAGCGATCGCCAGCGTGACCAACGGCACGGTCGACTGGACCGATACCTCCTGCGGTTCGGCCACCGCGATTGCCAATCCTACCTCGATCGCGGCCTCGCTCAGCGGTGGAGGCGGCAACAGCGTGATCATCGTGCAAACGACCTACGCCTATACCTCGCCGGTGCCTTACCTCATGCCGGCCAGTATCACCCTGACGCAGACCGCCTTTGCGCGGCCGCGCAACGTCTCGACGGTGCAGAAGAACTGAAACCGAAGCTTCGAACGGAGAAATTATTATGCTGCGCTCTTTGATGTCGGCTTTGTCCCTGCGGCGCTTTCTGGTGGACCGCCACGGCAACGTCATGATCATGTTTGCCGGCATGGGCGTCGGTCTGGTGCTGATGGTGGGTGCCGGCGTGGATTATACGCGGGCCATGCAGTTCAAATCGTCGCTGCAGGCGCTGGCCGATGCCAGTGTCCTGGCCGGTGCCTCGGTCTATGTCAGCAGCAGCCCCGATACCAGCTCGAACGGCATCGCCATGGCCCAGCAGTACTGGCAAAACGGGCTCAGCCGCCTGCCGGCCAACAACCTTGTGGGAACGCCGGTCTTCACCACCTCGTTCGATGTGACGGGGTATTTTGTCCACGTCACCGTGCCGACCAGCACCATCAAAACGACATTCCTGTCGCTGGTGACGAACACCATCGGTGTCGCCGTGACGGCAACGGCAAAGGATCCAATTGTCACCGCGACGATCAATCTGAACGGCTGGACCAGCGATGCCGGCGACGGCAATTCGATCTATTGGTACAAGGTACCTCAGAACGACAGCATTCCCGCCTTTACCCAGGCAAACATCGACAACGGCACGTTCAACCTGATCTTCAGCAATGTGGTGGCGACGCCGGCGACGCTGAGCTCATCCATCGCTGCCGCGCAGCAGATCGGCTTTGCGTTTGTGAACCAGACGGCCGGCCATTCGCCCGGCTGGAATTATTGCAACCAATACGGCGGCTGCACGGGCAGCACGCACATCTTCTATTCCCAGCTGACAGACCCCAACGGCGCCAGCTCTACAGACGCGCCGAATGGCTATGGCTATTCGACGACCACGGGCTATGCCGGCGGGACGGTGAAGAACTGCAGTCTGCAGGTACAGAGCTATACCGACACGGCGCCGACCAACCCGTCTACGACGGGCAGCTGCCTTACGCCTGCCACCACGCTCAACCCGCTGTTCTCGCCCAGCTGCTCATCGCTCGCCGGCAAGAGCGTGCACTATTCCTGGAATGACATGGGCGGCGGCTCGGACGATACCGATTACAACGACGGCCAGTACAACTTCAACTGCTCCGGCTCCGGCGCCACCACCGGGGTGATCCTGACCGACTAAGGGGATGTTAACCGGGGCGGGGGAGAAATCGATATGGGCCGGTTGCCGGTGATTCGTAGTGAGATTCGGAAGGGGTTTCTGCAGCCGCTCGCTGTCGGCGCGCTGACACTCATCCTGGTGGCGGGCGTCTCGGGCTGTACCACGACGCAACAGGCGGGTTCGCCCCCGCCGGCAGGCAGCGTCACCCCGGATACGATGATGCGGCTGGCCGATACCACCCGCCAATCCGGTGACCTTGGGCAGGCGGCCGGCCTTTATCAGCGGGCCGCACAGCTCGAGCCGAAGAATCCGAAGCCGCTGGTCGAACTCGCCGGCGTCTATGCCCAGTTGCAGATGCCCAAGGACGCGGCCCAGGCCTGGACAGCGGTGCTCGCGCTCGATCCAAAGAACACGACGGCGCTGCGTGGTCTTGCCAATGCCCAGCTTCAGACCGGCGATACCCCAGGCGCCATCCAAAACCTGCAGGCAGCCCAGGCGATCCTGCCGGACTGGCGCAACGACAACAGTCTTGGCGTCGCCTATGACATGCGCGCCGATCACGCCTCGGCGGTAAAGGCCTATAAGGACGGTCTCAGCCTCGATCCGGGCAATCTGCAACTGACCAACAATCTGGGCCTGTCGCTGGCGCTAAGCGGCGATTTCACCCAGGCGCTGCCCCTGCTGGAATCGAGCGCCCGCGATCCGCGCGCAACGCCGCGCATGCGCCAGAACCTGGCGCTTGCCTATGGCCTGTCAGGCGACGACAAGAAGGCTGCGGAAGTCGCCAAGCAGGATCTCGATCCCGCCGGGGTCAAGGAAAACCTTGGCTACTACGAGTTCCTGCGCCTGCTTCAGGATCGCAACGCGATCGCCTCGACCCTGGGCGCGCATCAGACTGATGCGCTGAACTGAAGATCCGATTCCCTGAACTGATAACCGACGCGCAGAACTGACAGGCCGGAACATCGGCCTTTCGTCAGTGCTGGCTCACGAACTGGTCGGCGACGCGCAGCACCGCAGGCCCGACCAGCACCATGATCAGCGGCGGCAGGATGAACAGCACCATCGGCACTGTCAGCAGCACGGGCAGGCGCGCCGCCTTTTCCTCTGCTTTCACGATGCGGTCGTCGCGGAATTCCGAGGCGAGCACGCGCATGGCCTGGGACAGGGGCGTTCCGAACTTGCTGCTCTGTTGAAGCGCGTTGACCAAAGCGCGGATGCTGGGAAGGTTGGTGCGGTCCGCCAGGTTGACGAGCGCCTGGCGCCGATCTGGCAGGAACTCCATCTCGATGCAGGCCAGGCCCAGCTCGTCGGCCAGTTCCGGGCCACTTCGCACCATTTCGGAGGCGACGCGTTTCATCAGCGCTTCCAGGCTCAAGCCTGCTTCCGCGCAGGTGACCATCAGATCGAGCGCATCGGGCAGGGCCAGCTGGATCTTCTTCTGGCGTTTCTGGGCGGCGTTCTGCACCCAGATATCCGGCAGGAAATAGCCGAAGAGAGCGAGTGCCGCGGCAAGCGCCAGGCGCTTCCAGCCGCCCAACCAGGCGATGCTCGTGGTGCTGAGCCATAACAGGGTCAGCACCGGCACGATGACCGGCAGCGCGACCTTGGAAAAAAGATACATCGTCAGCGCATCGCCGCTACGCCAGCCGGCGGTCGACAGCTTCTGCATCAGCACTTGGGCGCGCACGGTACGGACCAGCTTCAGGCTGGTGACGACCCGATGCATGAAGCCCTTGGAGGTCGACCGAACGGCATGGGAACGGCCGACGCGGCCGGCACGCTGCAGGGATTGCTGGGCTGCAATCTCGCGCACCCGGCGCAGATTGGGCTGGCGCATCCTGAGCGCGACCCAGACCAGGCCCAGCAGAAGGAAGCCCGTCGCCGTCAGGACCGAAAGGGTGAGGTTGTCGACATGGAGGTTGTTCAGCATGGCCTTGCCTGACGCGTCAGATCTGGAACTTGGCGAGCTTGGTCATCACCGCGATGCCGATGCAGGTCATCGTCAGCCCGACCAATATCATGGTGATGCCACGCGGATCGGTCACCAGCACCATGGCGTAGTCGCGGTTGATGGCGAGGATGATGAAGAACATGACGAAGGGCATGCAGCCCAGGATCCAGGCACTCGCACGCGCTTCCGCGGTCACCGCCTTGATCTTCATCTTCATGGCGCGGCGCCGGCGCAGCATCTTGCTGAGGTTTTCCAGCGTCTCGCCCAGATTGCCGCCCGTATCCTGCTGGATCGAGAGTGCGATGATGAAGAAGCGGAACTCCGGCAGCTCGATGCGCTCGGAGGCTGCTTCCAGCGCCTCGTTCAGGGGCGAACCCAGCTTCATGCCGTCGACGATTTGCTGGAATTCATAGCCCAGCGGTGCCCGCACCTGCTCGGCGATGACCTTGACCGCCTCCGATACCGGCAAGCCCGATCGCACGGCGCGCACGATCATGTCGATCGTGTCGGGGAACTGCTCCAGCATGCGCTTCAGGCGCCGCTTGCCCAGATAGCCGATGGTGAAATGCGGTACGATCAGGCCGACCGCCACGCCGATCAGCACGGTGATCGGCAGCGACAGGTTGAAGTAGATCTTTGCCCCTTCGCCGGCCAGCGCCCCAATCAGGACACAGGCCACCAGATAATAGTCGATGGAGATGTTGTGTCAGGTCCGGCGCAGGCGGGTGCGGAACTTGGCCAGGTTCGGCACCAATCGCCGGATCAGAACATCGACGGCGCCGTATTTGCTGGTGCCGCTCGAGAGGCGAAGGCTCGGCGTGTTTTTCGGCAGGTTGCGCAGTCCGACCTGCTTGGCCGCGCTGCGGCTGAGGCGCAGGTCGCGCTTGCGTTTGCGTTCAGATGCCTCGAGCGCGATCAGGCTCAGTATCACGCCGCCGAGCGAAGCGGCGACCAGGGCGACGAAAATCAGCTGGATGTTGCTGCCTGGCTTCAGAATGGCATCGAGCCAGTTCACGACAGCGCCTCGAGCAGCGAGCGGTCCAGGCCGAAATACTGGGCCTTGGTCAGGCAGTGCGGGCGCAGGCCCGAGGGGACGAACTTGCCGATCAGCCGGCCCTCGGCGGACTCGCCTTCATATTCGAAGCTGAACAGGTCCTGCAGGGTGATCACGTCGCCTTCCATGCCCATCACCTCGACGACGTTGGTCACGCGGCGCACGCCGTCTCGCATGCGGGTTACCTGGACGATCATGTCGAGGGCGGCCGCGATCTGCATGCGCACCGAACGCGGCGACAGGTTGACGCCGGCGAGACCCACCATGTTCTCGATGCGGGTCAGGGCCTCGCGCGGGTTGTTGGCGTGAATGGTGCTGAGAGAGCCGTCATGGCCGGTATTCATTGCCTGCAGCATGTCGACGGCTTCCGCGCCGCGTACCTCACCGATGATGATGCGGTCGGGGCGCATACGCAGCGAGTTGCGCAACAGGTCGCGAATGGTGATCTCGCCGCCGCCTTCGATGTTCGGCGGGCGGCTTTCCAGGCGGACAAGGTCGAGGTGATCGAGCTGCAGTTCCGCCGCGTCCTCGATGGTGACGATGCGCTCGGCCGGGTCGATCAGCTGCGACATGGCATTGAGCAGCGTCGTCTTGCCGGAGCCCGTGCCGCCGGAAATGATGACGTTGAGGCGGCAGCGTCCCGCTACCTTGATCACAGTGGCGAGGTTCGGCGTCAGGCTGCCCAGCGCCGCCATGGCGTCGAGCGTGATGCGGCGCTTGGCGAATTTGCGGATCGAGATCGATGGTCCGTCGATGGCCAGCGGCGGCACGATGATATTGATACGGCTGCCATCGGCCAGGCGCGCATCGCAAAGCGGCATCGATTCATCGATGCGCCGGCCGACCTGGCTGACGATGCGGGTAGCGATGTTCATCAAATGCTGGTTGTCGCGGAAGGTGACGTTGGTTGCTTCGATCTTGCCCTTGCGCTCGACGAAGACGTGGCGCGGGCCATTGACCATGATGTCGGTGATGGAATCGTCGGCGAGCAGGGGCTCGAGCGGCCCAAGGCCCAACATGTCGTCGAGCAGCAGGCGGATCAGCTCTTCTTGCTCGGCGCCGTTCAGACGCAGCTTGCGCTCGGCCAGGATTTCGGCGACCAGCCCGGTCAGCTGGCGGCCCAGTTCCTCGCGCGACAGGCGTGCCGCGGCGGTGACGTCGATGCGCTGGACGATGATCGGCTGGATCTCTAGCAGCGCCTGGTCGATGCCGCGGCGGCTGGCTCCGACCTGATAGATCGAATCGCTGCGGTTCGGGCGCAGGTTGACAGGGGATTTGCCCGATGCTGCGGCACTGGCGGCATCGCGGGCCGGCTGCTGGCTTGCCAGGCGCGTTACCAGCTGCTCGATCACCTGCCGGCGATCTCGCAGGCTGAGTTCGGCATGCATGAAGTCCGCCTGTTCGGCGACAATCATGCCGACCTGCATGATCAGCTGGGAACGCGGCAGCTCGGCAATCGGCTGGCGTTCGAAGGCGCGCTGCACCGCCGGCCACATCCGCTCGACGGCGGAGCCGGGCGAGACACCCACTTCAGGCGTGGTGACGTCCGTCGCTGTCGGGGGAGAGGCGATTGCCATGTTCGATCATCCTTTGCTCAACCAGCCGAATAGCTTGGAACTTCCCCCGGGCTTCGGTTTTGTCTCGCTCAGCTGAGCTGTCAGCTGGCGCAGCGCCGATGTCAGCTTGCTGCCCTTCGCAGCCACGGCCAGCGGCTTGCCGCGGGCCGCCGCCATCGCCGCCGCCTTGTGGTCGTCGGGCAGCACCATGGTCAGTTTGCGGCCGAGCGATTTTTCGAATTCGGCACGCGTGACGCCGGCGTCGTGGGAAGATGGACGGCAGCCCACCACCATCAGCCGGGCCGAGGGCACCGCTTTCTGGACCTGGGTGCAGATGCGGATCGAATCCCTGAGACCGGCCAGCGAGAGATCCGTCATCAGGATCACATCGCGTGCCATCGGCAACACCTTGTTGCGGTAGGTGGCTGGGTAGAGGGGCAGGTCGATGACGATGAATTCATTCTGCTGGGCGAGTTCGTCCAGCAGCAGGGTGAGAGCCGCGGGTTCGTAGCGGAAATCTTCTTCATGCGCCTCTTCGGCGGCGAGAAGAGCCAGGCGCTCGGTCACCCGCACGGCAGCGCTGTTCACCAGCAGACTGTCGATCCGGTTGGGCTGCATCATCGCTTCGCGAAGGCCCCGTGAGGGTTCGACATCGAAGGCCAGCGAAATGGTGCCGAACTGCAGGTCGAGATCGAGCAGGGCGGTCTTGCGCCGGCGTTCCTCGGCCAGGAACCAGGCGATATTAGCGGCCGCCGTGCTGGCGCCGACGCCGCCGCGGCTCGCCATGACGACGACGATGCGGCTGCGCTCACTCGGCGGCACCTTGGCGGCGGCATCCGCGCCTTCGGCGCGGTGGATGGCGCCCAGTATGGCCCGGTCGCCCAGCGGCTTGGCGAGATAGTCGGTGACGCCAGCCTCCACCAGTTCACGATAGAGGGTGACGTCATTGGCATTGCCGATGGCGATGACCCGGGTGCTGTCGCCGGCGGCGGCAAGCACCGGCAGAAGGGCATCCATCGGCTGGTCGCTGTCGGAGATGTCGATGATCAGGATGC
>DASXQK010000190.1:0-2310 GCA_036493015.1 Dongiaceae bacterium
TCGCACAAGCGGCGCAGTGACCAGAGGACCGACGAACAACCCGACGCCGTACGGCAGAATGGCGAGGCCGGTGAACAGCGGATCGGTGCCGTAGCCCTCCTGCTCATAGATGCCGAAGAGCATGTAGAAGGCGGTAGTGAAGAAGAACAGCGTCCCGACCAGAACGCCGCGGCGGAAAGTCGGGATCGCCATCAGCGCAAGGTCGAGCAGTGGGCTGGCGCCGCGGGCAGTCAGCCACGCTTCGAAGCGTATGAACACCCAGGCGAGTACAGGAACCGCGGCCAGCATGACCAAGGTCCAGGCCGGCCAGCCCTGCTGACGTCCCTCGGACAACGGCAGCACGAGGCAGGCGAGCGCCAGCGACACCAGCACGGCACCGCCTAAATCAAGCCGACGACCGCGGCTGGCGCTGGTCTCCGGCACGATCAGCCACGCGGCCAGCATGACCGGGATGCCGATCGGCAGTTTCGCCAGGAACACCGTGCGCCAGCCCCAGCCGAAGGGGCTCCACTCGACCAGGGCCCCGCCCGAGAATTGGCCGATCGAGGCGGCAAGGCCCATCATCACGCCGTAGAAGCTGAGTGCCTTGGCGAGTTCCGCCTCGGAAGGGAACAAGGCTCGCACTGAGCCCAGCACCTGTGGCACCAGCATCGCGGCGGAGACGCCCTGCAGCACGCGGCCGATCACGAGCTGCATGGGCGTAGTCGCCAGACCACACAGAGTGTTGGTGGCGATGAAGCCTGCCATGCCAATCAGGAACATGCGGCGCCGGCCGTACAGGTCGCCGAGCCGACCGCCGGTGATCAGGAACACAGCGTAGCTGGCCGCATAGCCGGAGATGACGAGTTGTAGTTCCGCCGGATTGGCGCCGATCGAAGTATGGATCGACGGCAAGCTGACATTGATGATGAAGAAGTCGACCGAGGGCAGCAGGCCGCCGGTCAGCATCACGATGAACGCGAGCCATCGGCCAGCGTCGGACCTGACGATGGCCGTCGATATGGCGGGCACGGCACTTTCCTGTCCGGCGGTGACGACGCGGCATGAGTAATCGGCGGCCGCTGGCTCCACAAGGCGAGCTATAGCGGCGGGATGCGGCTGCGCAGCGTTGCCCGCTCAAGCGTGCTAGCGGCGAACAGGAACGCCTGCCGGTTTGCTGCATTGCGGCGGGCAACACCTGGGTTGCCGATCGTGCTGATGGCGCAATCCTTGGCAGCAGTGGTGAAGTCCCCGGCGGCGCAGGCGGTGGAAAAATGCGGAAAGCGCGAGCCAAAACCGGGACCCATCGCCCAGCCCATCGACAGCAGGCCTAGCTGGGCGTCCGCCGGCCAGTCATCGAAATCGGTAAAGGCCGGATTGGCCCTGAGGATCGCTTCGTCATGATCGAGCTTGTCGAGGATCAGCGTGTCGATATCCGCTGCGTCCAGATGCAGGGTGGCGACGCGCCGTGCAGCCTGCGCACCCAGATGGGCGAGTGCCAGGTTGGTCTTGATCCGACTCCATTCGTGCCTCACCACGTCTGGCGCTGCAGTTGAGCCGTCGGCGCCATGCCATGTCAGGCGCAGCGCCGCCTCGATCGGATCGATCAGGTTGCCCATGCCGGTCGTTACCAGACCCTTGATATCCAGATACATCCAGTCAGTTAGTCGTTCTAACGGTTCATTGAATCGGCGCCAAGCGCTGCGAACAGCGGATTGCATGCAACATTCCTTTCAGGGGGACAAAGGCCCGCGAATATGAAACGGGTCTTGGCTGGCGATATTCTACATTGTAATCGCTAGCGTCGCGTTAACGCCCACGCGGAAGCGCTGGCCATTACTGTGCGACAGCGGCCTATAATTGAGCCGACATGAGCGACGATCCTGCAGGACATTACGCTGCCCTCGACGTTCATCCGCGCTCGGAGCAGGCGGCCATTGCCGCGGCATTCCGCCGCAAGGCGCGCGTGCTGCATCCGGACATACCGGGCAGTGGCAACGCCGATGCATTTATGCGGATCAGGGCAGCATATGATGTGGTGGGCGATGCCGAGAGCCGCGCCGCTTAGGGCCCGCCGAGAAACTAACGAATCAAGCGCGAGCGAAGAACGCAGGAATAGAATCGCGAATGCGCTGGGCGCGACGCGTCACGGAAAGCTATCCTGGGCGGGTGATCGACATCGACGATATTCGGATGCGCTGGCAGCACGTAGCGGTGCATCTTGATGAGCGTGGCCGGCGTTTGTTCGCTGCCAACGAAGCGCTGGGGTGGCACTATGGTGGTGTCACGGCGACCGCCGAGGCGACTGGGCTGGCCCGCAGTACGATCAAT
>DASXQK010000191.1:0-6639 GCA_036493015.1 Dongiaceae bacterium
GACTATCGGCCGCTGGCTGGCGCGCGAGGGGCGGCTTGCATCCGGCAATCTCGACCTGTTCCAGGGTTTTTGCGGTCAGGTAGCGGCGCTGGCGCCGCTCGAGCGCTCTTGGCTGCATCTGCGCGCGCTGCATCCGCAATATGCCGGCGTGTCGCGGATCTGGACGAAGGAGGGCGGCGGCAAGGAAACCTTCCTCAACCATGGCTTCGAACTCAGCAAGACCTATCTGCGCAGCCCCGTGCGCTTTGCCGTGGAGGGTCGCCAATCGGGCCGCTGGCGGCTGAACGGCAACGCCGAGCTGCCCTACCCGACCCTCGATGACCTGCGCGCCGAGGGATATAGCGACTACACCATCGCGCCCTTGACCTATTCCGACGGCACTCCCAACGCAATCTCCTGGGCGACCCGCGATCCCGATGGCTTCAGCGACGAGGATCTTCAGCTGTTCCACGATCTGCTCCCTGCCTATGCGGCGATCGCCGAGATCAAGAGCCTGCGCCGGTTCGTGGTCAACGTGCTGAATACCTATGAAGGCCGCGAGCCGGGCGATCTGATCCTGAAGGGCCAGGTCCAGCGCGGCGATGTGCGCACCATCACGGCGGCCCTGATGCTGGTCGATCTGCGCGACTTCACCACCATGTCGGACGTCATGGAGCCTACGGCGGTGATCACGGCGCTGAACCGCTATTTCGACTGCGTGATCCCGCCCGTCACCAAGCGCAATGGCGACGTGATGGAGATCATGGGCGATGGCGTGCTGGCGATCTTCAACGAAAGCATGGTGGGCGGCGCGTCCGAAGCCTGCCGGCTTGCCTTCGAAGCGGCCCAGGAAGGGATCATGGCGATCGAAGAGTCGAACCGGTCGCTGGCCAACGGCGCCCCGCGGCTCTCGGCCGGTTTCGCCCTTCATTACGGCACCGTCGCCTATGGCAATATCGGATCCGCCGACCGGCTGGATTTCACGGTAATCGGCCGCGACGTCAACATGACCAGCCGGATCGAACGCCTGTGCCGCGAGCTCGGCCGGCCCCTCATCATGTCGAGCGATTTCGCCTCTCGTCTGAAAGATCCGATGTTCGAAATCGGCCATTTCGCGCTGCGCGGATTTGCCCAGATGCAGCTTCTGTTCGGCCGCCCGGTCGATTAGGGCGCGTCCGGTGCCGAAGCGTTTCGTCGCCGAGCGGGAAGACCAGCCGGGTGCCGCATGGCTGGAACGCTTCCATGCCGGCCGCGAGGAGGCTGAACGCTGGTATCTGGGCGAACGCCATACTGCTCTTCCCACGGCCGACGAATGCCGCGCGGCTCTTTCACATCACATGCCGGAGCTGCTCCCCCACTATGATCGAGCCTGCGCGCATGCCGGCGCCGACGAGATGGGGCGGCGCATTCTCAGCCACTACCGGCCCGCTGATGGCCGCGGTGGCTGCAGCCAGGCTGTCTGGCTTGGCGAGGACGGGCCGGCCCTGATCCGCAATTTCGACTTTCCGCTCGAGGTGATCTGCGAGCGCATCGAGCTGACCAACTGGTCGGGCCGCCGGGTGATCTGCAAGGCGCAACGGCCCTGGGGCGGTTGCTTGGACGGCATGAACGAGGACGGCCTGGCGGCCAGCGTGACATTGGGCGGCCGCCGTGTGCAGGGTCGCGGCTTCGCCATCATCCTGATGCTGCGCTATGTGCTGGAGACCTGTGCGAGCGTCGATGAGGCTGTTGCGGCCCTCTGCCGGATTCCCGTTGCCCTGCCGCATAACGTCACGCTGCTCGATCGGACGGGCGCCTATGCGACGCTCTTTCTCGGACCCCATCGCCCGCCTGCCGTGACGCGGTTGCGCGCATGCACGAACCACCAGGAAGCAATTGCCGGGCGCCAGGACTCGGCTCTGCGGCAGGAAACGTTGCTCGAACTGCTGGCAGATCCGTCCATCGATCTGCCGGCGCTGATGGCGCGGTTTCTCGAGCCGCCGCTTTATTCCCGCAAGCGCGGATTCACGACGGCCTATACATCCATCTATCGCCCGGCGGCGGGCGAGGTGGAATTTCTATGGCCGGGGAAGAGCTGGCGGCTCGGTTTCGACCGGTTCGAAGCGAGCGAATACACCCATGACTATGGCGTGTTGACCTGAGCAGGCCGCTGCCGGTTAGACCACATCCGCCAGCGATACCTGCTTGAAGACCGGCCGCGGCTGGGCGGCCACGACATGTACCTCCTCGCCGACTGAAATCCGGCCGAAGGCCCGTGGAATCGCGTTCTGCCCGAAGATCACGCCACTAATACCGGGCACCTGAAGGAAGCGGAAACCGGCAAGCGTGCGCAACGGCTCTTTCCCCGTTCTTATGCCCTGCATTTGATCGACGGTGGTGACGGAGCAACGCGCACAGGGCTTGGTTAGGTCCATCTCCACCGGCCCGATCCGCAGGCGCGCCCATTCGTCCTCGGCCCAGGCAGCGCTGCCTGCAACGACGATGTTCGGGCGGAAGCGGTCCATGGGCAGCGAAGCGCCAATGCGTTTTGCCAGATCGTCCAGCGATGCGCTGGTGCAAATCAGCAGCGGATAGGCATCGGCGAAGGTGGCGATATCGCCGGGCTGCGACCAGCGCGGATCGACACCACGGATCGTATCGCCCTGATAGACCAGCCGGCAAGACGTCCCCAGGTAATCGCTGAACCAGGCATGCGCCTCGGCCGGCGCCGGATAGGCGGGCAGCCGATCGTCCCAGATGGTCACGGATAAAGTTTCGGTAGCCTCCGGTGGCGCCACCCGCAGCATTGGCATGTCTGGGGCGCGGGCGACCAGATCGCGGCCTTCCACGGCGACATTGATGCGGGCAAGGCGCGGCTCTTCGCGCTGGCTGATGAAGCGGCCTGTTGAATCCACCAGCATCCAGCGCCGATCATTGGTGAAGCCCGCCGCCGTCACCTCGGCCGACGTCAGATCGCAGCCGCGCATTCCCTTGACGGGGTAGTAGTGGAGGCTCTCAACGCGCATGGGAGCTTCAGTTGTCGTTTATCTGGACGTTGCGGCCATCTTGCTGCAGGGCCGATTGCGAAAGCGTTTTCCTCAGCGTCGGATCGGAGGTGCAGAAAAGCCCGGCATAGGGCACCCCGTCCTTGCCAGTGAACAGCGACTGGACCTCCCAGACGATGCCCGGCGTCTCGCGGCGATAGAACCGGCTGCCGACGGTCACTTCGCCGGCCGGCCGGCGGTGCTTTAACGAGGCAAAAATGCTGAGATTTATGAGCATTGGCGGATCCGTCGGCCCTTTTGAACGGCGCCGATCATGTCATCCTGCCGCCTGCCAGGCAAAGAATTATCTGCGGGGAATGGATAAGCGGTTTTATGCGGCTGCCGCCCCCTCCCCTTGCCGGAGAGCGGACAGCCGATTCTGATAGTTCAACCGGATTTAGCCGTTGGTCGACTTGTACTTCTCGATCTTTTCCTTGAGCTCGCCGTATTCCTCGCAATTGCCGCAGGCCTGTTGCAGCACGTCGAGCCGCTCCTGGGCCTTCGCCGGCAGCTTCAGTTCGAGATACAGCTCGCCCAGATATTCATTGGCGCCGATATGGTTGGGCTGCAGGCTGAGTGCCTTGTCGTAGTATTCCATCGCCGCCGTCTGATCGCCCATCTTGCGCTTGCTGAAGCCCATCAGATTCAGCACATCGGGATTGTTGGGCTGGGAAACCAGCACGTTGTTCAGATGGCTGACGGCGCTCTGGAAATCCTGCTGGGTGATCGCCGTCTGCGCCTGGGCATATTCGGCATCGGCGGTTGCGTCGCTGCTGATCGTCAGCTTTTGGCCGTTAGTTCCGGCACCACCGCCATTGCCGCCGGCACTGCCACCACCGCCGCTGGCCCCGCCGCCGCCGCCGCCGGCGGCCATGGCGAGACTGAGCGGCAATGCGAGGGTGAGCGCTGCCGCGATACCGATAGTCGATCTCTTCAAATGCTTGTTCATGTCTTTCCTCCTCGTCTGGGTGCCTTGGAACACCGGTTGCCCGCCGTATACACAACGACAGGCGGACAGCAGTGACGACATATCCGGGAATATCACGCAGGACGTTCCGGATGGCCGGCGCTGTCTACGGTGACAGACAAGAGGGTAGGCGATTTTCTTCCCGGCGAAGAGCGGGCCTCACGCATCTGTGACAGCGGAGACCAAAAAAATTCGTAATGGTCTCTTAACTTCCTGGCGATCCAAACACGGCGCTAACCGTGTTGGCCGCCATGGCCTCCGCCCTTGTGAGTGTTATGGCAAACCGCGCTGCTACCTTGGCAGAAATCGCTACCCTGCCGGCTCGATGGGCTATTCGTGCACGCAGCCGCAAGCAGCAATAGTGCCAGGGACAGGATCGCTCTCATCGAAGGTCCTCCATTACATACCCATGCCGCCGCCCATGCCCCCACCGCCCATGCCGCCGCGGCCCATTCCTTCTCCGCCCCGTTGCTGAGCGCCGTGGCAGGCGACACCGCCATCTTGACAGGCAGTACCGGTGTCGCGGCCGGGCGAATTGTTGGAGCAGGCTGCAACGATCAGCAGCAGAAATGCAGACAAGAAGCGGAACGTTCGCATGGAGGTTCCTCCCTTCACGCCGACAGGATTATGTCAGTATAGCATTCGACATCGCGAGGACCGCGGACGTGGCCCTCACATCTTCGCGATCCAGTTGCGCGACGGGTAAATTTAGATGAGCCGGTTCCCCCGCCTGTTCTCACCACTGACGCTCCGCGGCCACGAAATCCGCAATCGCATCCTCTCGACCGGGCATCAGACCTATCTTTCGGAGAAGGGCCTGCCCTCGGCGGGATTCATCGCCTATCACGAGGCTCGTGCCCGGGGCGGCGCCGGGCTGATCGTGACAGAAGCCGCCCGCTTCCACGAGACCGGCTTTACCGATTCGCCGGAAATCGTCGTCACCAGTGACGACTGCATCCCGGCCTTTCGCCAGCTGGCTGAAGCTATCCACCGCCATGGCGCCGAGGTCTTCGGACAGCTGTCCCATTCCGGGCGCTGTACGCGGCGCATGAAGAACGGCATGCGCGGCGTCGCTTATGCCCCCTCGGCCATTCCCGATAACCGCTTTCACACCATGCCACGGGAAATGCCCGTCGAGCTGATCGAGGAGATCGTGGCGGCGGCGGGTGCCGCCGCCACGCGCTATGCCGAAGCCGGCCTCGACGGGATCGAGGTACTGGCAAGCCATGGGCTGCTGTTCTCGCAATTTCTCAATCCGCGCACCAACACCCGCGGCGACCGCTATGGCGGTTCGCGCGAGAATCGCCTCCGCGCCTTGCTCGACGTACTGCGCATCATTCGCGCGAGGATCGGCGAGGGCATGGTCCTGGGCATCCGCATCTCGGTCGAGGAGATCGAGAGCGACGGCCTCGACGAGGCCGAGGTGATCGCCATCTGCCAAGCACTCAAGGATGCGGGCGCGATCGATTATGTGAACACCACGATCGGCTCCATGGCGGGGCTGGGCGGCTCGATCCATGTCGTGCCCCCGATGGAGATCGCCCACGCCTATGTGGCGCCGCAAGCCGGCAGTTTGCGTGCCGCCGTCGGCCTGCCCGTGTTCGTGGCGGGCCGCATCAACCAGCCGCAGATCGCCGAAGCCGTGCTGGCCGCGGGCCACGCCGATATGTGCGGCATGACCCGCGCCATGATCTCCGACCCCGAGATCGCCAACAAGGCGAAGGCCGGCCGCCTCGACGATATCCGCGCCTGCATCGGCTGCAACCAGGCCTGCATCGGTCATTACCATGCCGGCTATTCCATTTCCTGCATCCAAAACCCGGTCACCGGCCGCGAGGTGACCTTCGCCGCACTTCCCCGCGCAACGGACGCAAAACACGTTCTGGTTGCCGGCGGCGGGCCGGCCGGCATGAAGGCAGCCGCAATCGCGGCCGAACGCGGGCACAAAGTGATCCTGTGCGAAGCGGCGTCTCGCCTGGGCGGACAGGCGCTGCTCGCCCAGATGCTGCCCGAACGCGCCGAGTTCGGCGGCCTCATCACCAATCTCGAACGCGAACTGACCCGCGCCGGCGTCGAGATACGCCTGAAAACCGCACTCGATGGAAAGCAGGTGAAACAGATCGCGCCCGATGCGGTGATCCTCGCCACCGGTGCCAAACCCTATTTGCCGGCGATCGAGGGCGAGGAAGCCCATCTCGTCGATGCCTGGTCGGTGCTGAAATCGGAGGCCAATCCCGGCAGCCGCGTCGTCATCGCCGATTGGCGCTGCGACTGGGTGGGCATGGGGCTGGCGGAAAAACTGGCGAAGGATGGCCACCATGTGCGCCTGGCGGTGAACGGAACCCATGCCGGGCAGAATCTGCAAATGTATCTGCGCGATCATTGGGCGGCGAAACTGCACAAGCTCGGCGTCGAGGTGATCCCCTACGCCCGCCTCTTCGGTGCCGACAAAGACAGCGCCTATTTCAGCCATATCGTCTCGGGCGAACCCATCGTCATGTCCGATGTGGATACAGTCGTACTGGCGCTAGGCCATTCGCCGGAAACGACACTCGAAATGGACCTAACCTCGCTAAATATTCCAATTCAACTCGCCGGCGATTGCCTGTCGCCGCGCTCGGCGGAAGAAGCCGTCTATGAAGGAATGCTGGCGGGGCGCGCGGTGTAGGC
>DASXQK010000192.1:0-3746 GCA_036493015.1 Dongiaceae bacterium
ATGGGGTGCGGTTCCACCATCATCGAAGATGATGGCTGATTTGATCCGCTGATAAGCGAGGCTCGGCAGGCGCCGGCGGAACTCGTCGGCTTCCAGCCGCCGCACATCGACGTTGTTCTCGGGGCCGGTGCGCAGCACCTGTTCGCAAATGGCGACGGTGCGCTCGCTTTCCGCCAGCACGACATAGCCGCGGCGCGAGACCATGACGTTATGGCCGAGGCGCCGGGAAAGGCCGAGCCAGAGACGGTGGGAATGGCCGAACAGCCGCGTCCACTCCGGCGAGGAGAAGCCCGGGCGCACCAGTGTGCCGTTGCGTCCGGAGGCGCCGCCCTGCCAATAGCCGGCATCGACCACGACGATGCCGCCCTGGCCGCGTTCGGCAAGGCAGAAGGCGAGCATCAGCCCCTGGATGCCGCCGCCAATGATGGCGATCTCCGCTTTCATGACGCAGTCTCGGGCTCGGCCTGGGGCGCTACCAGATCGGCAAGACCAGCGGCCTGGGCAATGCTGAGCGCGCCGCGCGGCGGGCGGAAGCTCGGATGACCGAAGGAGATTGCGGCCTCGCCAGTGATCTCGGCGAGTGCCGCCGCCAGCAGATCCCAGCAGGGAAAACCCTGGCAGGGTCCCATGCCGCAACCGGTCAGGCGCTTCAGCTCTTCCACATGCGTAATGCCCGACTCCACCAGATCGCGGATCTCGCCGACACCCACATCCATGCAAGGGCAGACGAAGGCGTGATCGTCGAGCGTCGGGCCATGGACGATCGCCTCGTCGCCCGCGGCCGCTGATCCGACGATCTCGATATGGGTCGGCAGCGCATTGGCGCCCAGGCGGAACTCGCCATCGGCAGTGGCCTGGAAGGGCAAGGCGGGATCGCTGCGCCAAGGACCGGCATGGACGACGGCATCGCACTCCATCGAGCCAGCCTCGAACTCGGCGCGTTCGACACGGTTGCGGCCGCTGACGCGCCACAGCGATGCTGCGGGATGGGTAGCCATGATCAGCGCGCCCATGCCGGTAAGCGTCTCGCGCAACGCCGCCAGATCGCCCGTACCGATCAGGACGGCGCGGCCAAGATCGATCTTCTGATCCAGCAGCGAAATGGCCGTCGCCAGGTCGAGGACGCCTGGCAGATCGGCACCGCTAACCAGCGGCGGGATCGAGCGCCGGCCCGTCGCCAGGATCAGGCGTTTTGCCTCGATGAGTTTTGCCGGACCGCCATCGAGGGGTGTGCAAAGAAGAAGCGTGCCGCGGCGATAGAGCCCGCAAGCTTCCCAGCCGCCCAGCAGCAAAGCGCCCTTGGGCAGATCGGGCAAGGCAGCGCCGAGGGCGGCGGCCGTAGCGCGCCCCCGGGAGACGACAAGAACCGAGGCGCCGGAAGCCGCTGCATCGATAGCGGCCTTTCGTCCGGCCGGCCCGCCGCCGACGATGGCGACATCGACGGTTCGGCGCTCGCCGGCCAAGGCAGTGCCGGTCAATGCCGGGTCAGTGGGCGCGCCGCCGGCCATGAATCGCAGGAAGGATTCCCAGAGCTGAAAGCGGCGGCTGCCGCCGGGAAGCCAGGCCGGATGTTCGAATCCGCCACGCAACAAGCGCCGCGGAATCAGCCCCGCCAGGCGCAACACATCCAGCCGGCCATTGGGCCAGGTATTCTGCATGCGGATCGAGAGCCCGGGTTTGGCCGGCGTCTGGTCGAGACGGCGGTTGGGCAGGCCATCGACTTGCGCCTTGACCCCGGCGATGAAGACCCCGCCCAGGCCCTGCGGGCGATGGAATTTTCGCGAGCGGCCCAGCACTTGAACGCCGGCGGCGTAGAGCGCGCTCGCCGCATCCTGGCCGGCGCGGGCGGCAATCGGCCGGCCCTCCCAATGGATCGTCACCGTTTCGGCCGGGCGATTGCTGCGATCCATGGGTAATTCCGTGCTGCCTTCAGGTGAAGCGAATATTGTTCGAACCAGGCGGCTTCCCACAATGGCTTTCGCCGAAGGCGGGGCGATTTTGCCGAAGGCAGGCGGATTTTGCGGGTGAAGGCCAGGCGGGCGGCGGAAGCGAAGGAAATGTAGTCGATATCCGGTCAATGGGCCGGTTGAAGCGGTCTATTCTGCCGTGCGTCGAGAACCGGGAAAGCCTGAACATGGAGAATTCGCGACCCACACGCCGGCCTCGCCGGATGCGCGAACCGCGCGCTCTCGGCCTGTCGCTGGCGGGGACCCCGCCGCTGCGCAACAGCATGCGGCCGCTGGAACTGCTGAGCCAGGACCAGCTGATGGCCATCCACGAAGCCTCGCTGAAGCTTCTGGAGGAGACCGGCATCGAGTTCATGGGCGCCGCCGCGCGCCAGAAGTTCCGCGCGGCGGGCGCCGAAGTGAACGACGCCACAGGCCTGGTGAAGATTCCCCGCGAACTTGCGGCGCGCGCGCTCGCGACCGCACCGTCTTCCTTCGTGCTGACGCCGCGCAATCCGGCGCGCGCCATCCATGCCGGCGAGAACCACATCGCCTTCGGCCTGGTTGCCGGACCGCCCAACGTCCATGACTGTGTCGCCGGGCGCCGCTCTGGCAACTACAAGGACTATATCTCCCTGATCAAGCTCGCCCAAAGCTTCGACATCATCCATTTCATCGGCAACCAGCCCACATCGCCGCAGGAACTGCCCGTCGCCACGCGCCATCTCGATTGCTATCTGGCCAATGTCACCTATTCCGACCGCGTCTTTCACTGCACGGCGATCGGCCGGAACCGGGCGCTGGACGGCATCACCATGATGGCGATTTCGCGCGGCAAGACCCGCGAACAGATCCTGAATGACCCTTCGGTATTGACCATCATCTCGGTCAACTCGCCGCGCCGCTTCGACGAGGCGATGAGCGACGGGCTGATGACCATGTCGGAATTCGGCCAGGCCGTCGTGGTGACGCCCTTCACGCTGATGGGGGCGATGACGCCGGTCACGCTCTCGGCTGCGCTGGTACAGCAGAATGCCGAGGCGCTCTCTGGCATCGCGCTGACCCAATTGACGAGGCCGGGTGCCCCGGTCGTCTATGGCGCCTTCACGTCGAATGTCGATATGCGCAGCGGTGCGCCGGCTTTCGGCACGCCCGAGAATGCCCGGGCGACGATTGCCGCGGGCCAGCTGGCGCGGCTCTACAAACTGCCCTATCGGGCGAGCAATTCCAGCGCCAGCAATGCGGTGGATGCCCAGGCGGCTTACGAATCGGAAATGTCGATCTGGTCGGCGGTGATGGCTCATGCCAACTTCGTCTATCATGGCGCCGGGTGGATGGAGGGAGGGCTGACGGCTTCCTTCGAGAAGGTCGTGCTGGATGCGGAGATGCTGCAAATGATGGCCATGACCATCGCGCCCGCCGATGTGAACGCGAAAGAGATCGCCGAGGGGTTGGAGACGATCGCCGGTGTTGCAACCGGCGGACATTTCTTCGGCGAGGCGCATACCCTGGCGCGCTACGAGACGGCCTTCTACCAGCCGCTGCTCTCCAACTGGCAGAATTACGAGAACTGGGAGCTGGCGGGCGGGCTCAACGCCACCCAGCGGGCAACCCAAATCTGGCAGCAGGCGCTGGCGAGTTACGAACAGCCGGTGCTGGACCCGGCGATTGCGGAGGCGCTGAACGAGTATATCGCGCGGCGCAAGGAAGAGCTGCGCGGCGTGGATCATTGAGGGAGTAGGTACCTTGCGCATCACCAGCATCGCCGGCTATCGCCAGGACCAGCCCTTCCGCGACGGG
>DASXQK010000193.1:0-2832 GCA_036493015.1 Dongiaceae bacterium
GAACCTCGTTGCCTATGCCAGGCTAGGCGACCGGTTGCGCCTGACAGCCACGGCCGAATTCGCCGGCTATGACACGAGCTATGAGGCGGGCAATTTCGCCAACATGCTTCGGGTGGCGCGCGATCTGTTCCCCACCGCCGCGGCCTATGACAAACCTGACTATTGGGCCTGCCTGCGACCCATGACGCCGGAGGGCACGCCGATCCTGGGGCGCTGCCGCATGAAGAACCTCTATCTCAACACCGGCTCGGGCCATATGGGATTCACGATGTCCGCCGGCTGCGCGCGCATCGTCACCGACATAATCGCCGGCCGTAACCCGGCCATCGATATCAACGGGCTGACGATCGATCGCTAATAAAGGCTGCGCTAGACGCGGAAGAGCTTGCCGAATCCCGCCACCGGCTCCCGGTAGCCGGCGAGGCGCAGGCAATGCCAGGCCATGGCGTGATTGCTGGAGGTCACCGGCAATCCCACTTCACGCTCCATCTCCTCGGCGATGGTGGCCACGCGAAGGCTGGTGCATGAGACGAACACGGCATCGACCTTGTCGACCGTCACCAGTTTGCGTACCGCCTGCCTGATCGAATCCTGGCTGATGCGGGCGACCTCGGTGTCGTTCTCATGGTTGAACGAGCCCATGACGGGCACCTCGACGCCCCGCGCCTCGATGAAGCGGCGCAGCATCTGATTCACTTCCTCGATATAGGGCGTCAGCAGCGCGATGCGTTTGGCGCCCAACGCCTTGAAGCCGGCGATGGCGCCGGTGATTGGCGTGGTGCAGGCAACATCGGGCCGCGCTTCGCGGATGCGGGCGAAGACCTTTTCCTCGCCAATGACGACGGTGCCCGAGGTGCAGCCATAGGCGACCACATCCAGCTTGCATCCCGGCAGAATGACGCCGGCCGCCGTGGCCATGCCTTTTTCCATGGCGGCCAGGGTCGTCGGGTTGATGTCGGCCGAGTTGTGGATGCGCGTCTCGTAGAAGGCGACGCCATCGATGGCCAGCATCTTGCGGAACTCATGCTCAACCGTTTGATCGGTCGCCAGCACGATCAGGCCGATGGCGGCGCGGTGCGCGATCCCGTTGTCCAGGGTAAAGGGCATCTGGGTCAGGCTCTTCGCCTCGCCCGCCGCGACCCGGCGCAATGCCGTTTGGTTCATGGTCCGCTCCTCGATTTCAGCCCGTCGATCCCCATACTATATGTCATAGTAGTGCTCCGGAGGAGTCCACGATGCGCCTGAATCTCATGCTGGCGGCGGCCCTGCCCCTATTCCTGTCCGCAACCCCGATCGCACTGGCGGAGGATCCCATGCAGATCGCCGTGGTGAGCTATGGAAAAATTCCGGCCGGCGCGGCCTTCCGGACCGAACTGACGGAGAATACGGAACTCGCCGCCCAGGTGGAGGCCAGCCTGAAAAAGGCGCTGGGTAACCGCGGCTTCACCGCTGCCGATGAAGCACCCTATGTCATCTCGATCGCCGCCGACCGCACCGGAGGATCCACCAACCTTTCGGTCGGCAACGCCCTGCAAAGCAACGCCCAGGTGAACATCAATATCGATACCGGGCAGAACAAGTTGCTGGGCGGCAGCACCCAGCCGACGGAGAGGATGGAGCAGGCCTATCGCATCACGCTGGGAATCTATGAGAAGGCGAGCGGCCGCTATGTCTGGCGGGCCGAGATCACCGACAGCAAGCCCGGCGTCGATCCCACGGCCGCGACCGGTCCCATGGTTGAAAAGCTGGCCAGCGCGCTGGAAAAATCCATCACGCCCTAGCTGCTAGACCTTCGTGTAGACGATAAAGGCGAAGATCAACATGCCGGCAATCGTCACCAGCGAGCCTGCGACCGCAACCGGTGCCAGCGCGGCATTGCCCGACATCAAACCGTAGACACCAAGATTCAGCAGGATCGCGCCGGCATTGGCCGTCCAAAAATGGATCAGCGCCAGCTTGCTCTGCGCCGCCGCCGGCCATTGACGATAGACCAAGGCGTAGATCGCCATGGAGACCCAGCCGACCAGGTTGAGATGGGCATGGGTCGGCATCTGGGAGTGGTCCTCGCTGATACCCATGGCGATCCCCAGCGCCATCGCCAGCAAGGCATAGACCACGGCAACGCGTAAGAACCAGCGATCGATATTGGCCATTTTCAAATCTCCCGAATGAATCGGATATGGTTGAATTCTAATACAATATGCGGGGTCGTTGCTGTACAGCCCCGGACGCGGCAGATTGCCGCCCCCTAACAGCGCGTATACGGAGCCCCGCCATGGCGATCAACGAGACCTGCGGCCAGTCGGCCATCGCCTTGCTGGAGGCGCATGGGGTGGATACCGTCTTCGGTATCCCGGGCGTGCACACCCTGGATTTCTACAAGGGCCTGGCGAACAGCCGCATCCGCCATGTCGGCGTGCGCCATGAACAGGGTGCCGGATTCATGGCCGATGGCTATGCACGCGCCTCGGGCAAGCCGGGCGTCTGCGTGCTGATCACCGGGCCTGGCGTAGTGAATGCTGGCACCGCCATCGGCCAGGCCTTTTCCGATTCCGTGCCGATGCTGGTGCTGAGCAGCGTCAACGGCAGCGACGATCTGGGCAAGGGCCGCGGCCGGCTGCATGAGATCACCGATCAGCAGGCTGTCATGGCGCCGCTGACGGCCTTCAGCCGCACGATCCTTAAGCCCGACGAGCTGACCCAGGCGATGGCCGATGCTTACGCCGTGTTCGAAACCGGCAGGCCGCGCCCCGTGCATATCGAGATTCCCATCGACGTCCTGGCGGGGCCGGGTGTAGCCGCCCTCGATACAAGGGGTCGCCGCCAGCGGCC
>DASXQK010000194.1:0-9020 GCA_036493015.1 Dongiaceae bacterium
CCGGCACCCGATCCCTTGGCCGTCACCTGGCCGCCGACATTGATGTCGCCCGCGGCGGTGACCAGCACCGAGCCGCCCTGACCGTTCGCCGCAAACGCATCCGCGTCCACGATCCCGTTCAGGTTCACAACCGCATTGATCACTTCGCTGGCAACGTTGGCCGAGATCAGCACCTGGCCCGAACGCGCCTGCAGCGTGCCGGCGTTGTCGACACCAACAACCTTGCCGTCACTCACGATCTTCTCGACCGCACCCGCCGGCACCACGAAGTTGATCAGGCCCGTGCCGGAGAGATCCAGCGTGAACTGGTTCGTCCCGGCCAGCGCGATGGTGCCCAGGTCAGCCTTGATGAAGCCGGTGTTCTGCACATAGGGCGCCGCCAGAATCGCAAAGCCGCCATTGGAGACGGAGATCGAGCCCTGGTTGATCACCGCCCCATAGCCCGAGCCGCTGTAGCTCGCAGCCTGGGTCGGATCGCCATTCACCGTCATCGCCGTCGTCGCGAGCAGCGCGCCGACATTGACTTGTGACGTGCCCGTGAAGGTGATGCCCGCACTGTTCAGGATGAAGACGCGCCCATTGGCATTCAGCGCACCGGCGAGATAGGAGGGAACCCCGCCCACAACCCGGTTGATCGCAACCGAGGTAGAGCCCGGCTGATAGAAATTGACCGTCTCGCCCTGCTGAATCGAGAAGTCCTGCCAGTTGATGTTCAGGACATTGGATTGTTGATTGATATTGGTCGTCGTGCCGTTCGGGTTGGTGATCGTGCCCTGGCCGCCGGTGACCTGGCCGCCCGTGGGACCCGCCAGCGCCACACCGCCTGCCCCAAGCAGGACAGCGCCGCTGAACAGCACCATCAGACAGGAGGAGACTTCCTGGCGCTTTTTGTTCCGCCACCGCTTCCAACGGAACTCGATCTTGCCTTCGCGCAAGTGGAAATTGTCGATCATGCCGTCCCCCTGTCTTCGGGCGCGGCCCAAAGACTCCCCACAACAAATCACGGTGCTGTGACCGTCAGAACCGGTATCAAGGGTTGTAGAGTACGAAAAATATGATCGACCGCGAAGAGCTCACAATGTTGGGCGAACGAAATAAAGTATTTGGTAGCAGAGCATTTTTGTGAGCCGCCCGTCCGCTAAAGCACCTGCCAGAGTCGGTCGGTAGCGTAGAGGATCAAGACCGTCTGGCCCGGTGCGGGCGACGTCTTGAGACTTCGGCCGGGCTTACCGGCATTTTTACTGCCGGTGATGACCTTGCCGTCGGGCGCAGTGAAACGGCATTCCACTTGAAGCGAGTTGCCGCCTTTGGCGGCGCGCAGCCTTGCCGAGATAATCTCACCAGGCAAAAGTCCCGCTTCGGCCGCAAACCGCGTCTCGCCGCTTCCACGATTGCGGAAGTAAAAGGCGATGCCGAGATCGAGAAGGGCGGGCAGAAACAGGGCCGGACCGAGCTGGCGCATCCAGTCGTTATCCGGGGGCAGCGGGTGTCCAAGGAATAGTTCAGGCTGGTAGGCGATCAAGGTGACCACGATCGCTGCAATGGCGAACAAAGCGGCGTAGCCGAACAGCATCATGCCAAGCCAGGACGGAACCAGGGTCGGGAATGGTCCCCGGCCCGTCACGAATTCGCGGCTGCCCTTGCGAAGAAAGGTTAGATCCTCCAGCCGCGGCAGGGGTGCGAGTGACCGGACCATGATCGTGTCGCCCACAGCAGCCTTCTCAGATCGCGGGCCGAAACGACACGGTCTATTCGGCCGCTTTTCTCACCACCGGCTTGGGTGCGTGCTGCTCGTTCTGGCGCTTGATCGCCTCGAATACCGCGGCATAGGTCGGGCGGGGAATGTAACGGCCGGCGCCGCGCTCGACATCCAGCTTGCCGTTGGCCCAGACGATCTTGCCCTGGCTGATGGTGTGGCTGGGATTGCCGGTCACCTTCATGCCTTCGAAGATGTTGTAGTCGACTTTCTGGTGATGGGTCTTGGCCGAGATGGTGCGCGTCGCCTTCGGGTCCCAGACCACGATATCGGCGTCGGCGCCCACACTGAGCGAGCCCTTGCGCGGATAGATGTTGAAGATCTGTGCGGCGTTCGTCGAAGTCACTTTCACAAATTCATTCATCGTCAGCCGGCCTGTGTTGACGCCATGGGTCCACAGCACCGCCATGCGATCTTCCACGCCGCCGGTCCCATTGGGAATCCGGGTGAAGTCGTCGCGGCCCATGCCCTTTTGCGGCGCGCAGAAACAGCAATGATCCGTCGCAGTGGTCTGCAGATCGCCGGATTGCAAGCCCCGCCACAGCGCCTCCTGGTGTTCGCGCGAGCGAAACGGCGGGCTCATCACATGAGCGGCGGCTACATTCCAATCCGGATTGCGATAGACGGAATCGTCGATCAGCAGATGGCCTGCCAGCACCTCGCCATAGACCCGCTGGCCCTCACGGCGCGCCCGGGTGATCGCCTCCAGCGACTCCTTGCAGGAGTTGTGCACGACATAGACCGGCGTGTTGATGATCTGAGCGAGACGGATGACGCGGTTGGCCGCTTCGCCTTCGACCGCTGTCGGCCGCGACAGCGGATGGCCTTCGGGGCCAGTAATGCCCTTCTTCAGCAGTTCCTGCTGGAGGAACCAGACGAGGTCGCCATTCTCGGCATGGACGGTTGCGAGTGCGCCGAGCTCCTGGCAGCGCTGGAAGCTCTGCAGCATCTGTTCGTCGGTCACCATGATGGCGCCCTTGTACGCCATGAAATGCTTGAAGCTGTTCACGCCATGCTTGGCGGTCAGCACGCCCATTTCCTCGCGCACCTGGTCCGACCACCAGGTGACCGCGACATGGAATGAATAATCGCCGGCGGATTTCTTCGCCCATTCCATCCATTGCTGATAGGCCGAAAGCAGCGAGGTGTTGGGACCAGGAATGACGAAGTCGATTATCATGGTGGTGCCGCCGGCAAGCCCGGCCGAGGTACCGGAGAAAAAGTCCTCGCTCGCCACCGTGCCCATGAAGGGCAGTTCCATATGGGTATGCGGATCGATGCCGCCCGGCATCACGTACTGGCCGCCGGCATCGATCGTCTTGGTGCCGGTCGGGACATCGAGCTTGTCGCCGATGGCCTTGATCTGGCCTTCGGCGCAATGCACGTCGCTGCGGAAGGTGCGGTCGCCCGTCACGATGGTGCCGCCGCGGATCAGGATCGACATGGCTTGAAGCCTCCTACCCGATGAACTTGCCCAATTGGTCAAATTCTATCGCGGGCGAGGAAGGTGAGAAAGAGGTTTGCTTTTGCGGCAATCAGGCTCGCGATCCTCATATGTTTCCCCGTCTTCTCGACGGGAACGAGGAGCGCAATCCCAACTACTCGATGTCACACGGCCGCGTCACCTGGGGCAATAACATCGAGCTGTAATGCTGGCCGGCATCACCCCTTTAACCAAGCTGACTGAATTATCTGGAAGGATGCTGCAGCTCGGGTCGCGACGGACGCGATGTTTGCTATCTACAGGAGAAGGGTCTTATGGAAGGTGACGAGCTAGGAATTTGGGTGATTGCCGAAGTCGAGGCATGGCAGGCTTCGCCTTTCACCACCGGAAGTCACCCAGGCGGAGGTCTTGGGCCCGGCGCCGGCCAGGATGCAAAAGAAGGATTCACCAAAAGAATTCGAGTAAGCGCGGGAGATTTGAAGCGCCAGATTAGCGAGCTGTTGTCAGGCTTAGCCGATGTCTTCAGCCAGCCCTCTGGCGAGAGCAGGCTTATGCTTGACGCCGTCGACCTGTCTGTCGAGATCAGTTCAGAGGGGCAGGTTAGTATCCTTGGTACCGGCAACAAATACGCCGGCAAAGGCGGCATGAGGCTTACGCTTAAGCATCGCCCGACGGCCCAATAAGGAGCGCTCGCCGCGCTGATTGGCTCGATGCCGGCCGGATAAAATCCGGACGGCATCGAGCCAAAGGCAGTAAGGATGCTTGTGTCGGGCCTAGCGACCCGTCACTCCGCCGCTGTCTCCAGCCCGATGGGGCAGGACACACCGGTGCCGCCGAGGCCGCAATAACCGCCGGGGTTCTTGGCGAGATACTGCTGGTGATACTCCTCGGCGTAATAGAACGGGCCGGCTTCGGCGATCTCGGTGGTGATCGCGCCATGGCCCGAAGCCGTCAGCATTTTCTGATAGGCGGCCTTCGAGGCCTCGGCCGCGCGCTTCTGCTCCGGCGTCAGGGTGTAGATCGCCGAACGGTACTGCGTGCCGGCATCGTTGCCCTGGCGCATGCCCTGGGTCGGATTGTGGCTTTCCCAGAAGATCTTCAGCAGCCGGTCGTAGGAGATGACCTTCGGGTCATAAACCACCAGCACCGCCTCGGTATGGCCGGTCAGGCCCGAACACGTCTCTTGATAAGTGGGGTTCGGTGTGCTGCCGCCGGCATAGCCCACGGCGGTCGTGTATATGCCGGGCGCCTGCCAGAACTTGCGCTCGGCACCCCAGAAACAGCCGAGCCCAAAGACAGCCTGCTCCAAGCCGGCTGGAAAGGGTCCTTTCAGCGGGTGCCCGTTCACGAAATGCTTGGCCGGCACGGCGATTTCCTGGCTGCGGCCGGGAAGCGCATCTTCGGCCGTCGGGACGGCGAACTTGCGGGAGAGCAGTTTGGATAACATGTCCCCTATCTCCTTCATGCGGATTGTGTTGTCCGCAATATTGGGGGCCGCACCCTGCTTGTCATCGGGGTAATGGGCCTGGTCACGATTTTATGAGCTATTAAGATGATGCCTGTAGTGGATGTGCACTTCAACAAAAGAGGTGCCCCATGCCCATGAGCAAGCGCCTCGGCGCAGAATTCATCGGAACGTTCTGGCTGGTGCTGGGCGGCTGCGGCAGCGCCGTGCTGGCCGCTGCGTTCCCGGGGCTTGGCATTGGCTTCGCCGGCGTGGCATTGGCCTTCGGGCTCACCGTTCTGACGATGGCTTTTGCCATTGGACATATCTCCGGCTGCCATCTCAACCCGGCGGTGTCCGTCGGGCTGGTAGTCGGTGGCCGCTTCCCGGCGAGCGAGCTGTTGCCTTATATCGTCGTCCAGGTGCTGGGCGCGATCGCCGGGGCCGCGGTGCTCTACATCATCGCGAGCGGCCATGCCGGCTTCGATGCCGCCGCGGGCTTTGCCTCCAATGGCTATGGCGATCATTCGCCGGGCGGTTATTCGCTGGTCGCCTGCCTGGTCGACGAACTGGTGATGACCTTCATGTTCCTGATAATCATCCTGGGCGCCACGGACGAGCGCGCGCCCAAAGGGTTCGCCCCTATCGCCATCGGCCTCGGCCTGACGCTGATCCACCTGATCAGTATTCCGGTCACCAATACGTCGGTAAATCCGGCCCGTTCGACGGGACCGGCAATCTTTGCCGGCGGCTGGGCTCTGGGCCAGCTCTGGCTGTTCTGGGTCGCGCCCATTGTCGGCGCGGCCATTGCTGGCGTTGCTTATCGCTGGCTGGGTAAAAAGAACTAGCCCTTCATCACTTCGTCGGCAAACACTTGAACCTTGGCTTTTAGCGATGGAAAGGCGCGCCCGCAGACGGCATTGACGGGGTGCGCGGCGGCGATGATCCTGCCGGGCAACAGGCAGGATGGAATGGGCATGGCAAAACACGGATATGAAGCGGGGCGGTTGAACCTGCCCTTCGTCGGTCACTGCACCTTCGGCAAGCAGCCGATCTGCACCGACTGGAGCAAGATCGACGCGGATGTCGCGGTGCTGGGCGTCCCCTTCGACATGGGAACCCAGTATCGCGCGGGCGCGCGCTTTGGCCCTCGCGGCATCCGCGAGGCCTCGACCCTGTTCTCCTTCGGCCATAGCGGCGCCTACGATTTCGAGGACGATGTCGTCTACATGCCCGTGGACAAGGTGCGTATGGTCGATTGCGGCGACGTCGACATGATCCACACCGACACCATGGCCTGCCACGCCAACACGGAAGCCGCGGTGCGCCAGATCCTGAAATGCGGCGCGCTGCCGGTCATGCTGGGCGGCGATCACGCCGTCCATGCGCCCTGTATCGCCGCTTTCTCCGAGCATGGGCCGGTGCATATCGTGCATTTCGACGCCCATCTCGATTTCGTCGATGAGCGTCATGGCGTGCGCTACGGCCATGGCAATCCGCTGCGCCGCGCTTCCGAGATGAAGCATGTCACCGGCATGACCCAGATGGGCATCCGCAACGTCAGCTCGTCCAACCGCAGCGACTACGAAGCGGCGCGCAAGGCGGGCTCGACCATCCTGTCGGTGCGCGATGTGCGCCGCCTGGGCGCGAAAGGAACGCTGGCCAAGATCCCGGCCGGCAAGCGCTATTACGTCACCATCGATATCGACGGATTCGATCCCTCCATCGCGCCGGGCACCGGCACGCCCAGCCATGGCGGCTTTCTTTATTACGAGGTGCTGGAGATTCTCCAGGGGCTGGTCAAACGCGGCGAGGTGATCGGGATGGATCTGGTGGAGGTTGCCCCGCATTACGATCCCAGCGGGATCACCTGTTTCCTGGCGGCCCAGCTGCTGATGAATTTTCTGGGGTTCATCTTCCATGAGCGCGGCAAGAATGGCCGGCCGAAGGCGGCGCGCCAAAGGAACCATGGGCGCACGGCATTGAAGAAACGCCGCGCGCGATAGCCGAGGGGTAAAGACCCAGGCCGATGATCCGGCCGAAGATAAGGGCCCGTAAAGGCCTAGATCATGTCGAGCGGGCCGGCCTGACGCGGCGGTGGCGACAGAATATCGAGTGCCGCCAGATCTTCGCTGCTCAACGCGATATCGGCCGCCTCTCGGTTCTCCTGCACATGCTTGATCTTGCTGGCCTTGGGAATGGTCAGCACGTTGGGCCGGCGCAGAACCCAGGCCAACGCGATTTGCGCCGGGCTCGCCTCATGACGTTCCGCCACGCGGCGCAAGCCCGCGCTGCGCATCAGCGGCCCGATCTCCAGCGGGGAATAGGCCATGATGGGCAGCTTCTCGCCTTCCGCCCAGGGCAGCAGATCGAATTCGATCCCGCGATGGTTCAGGTTATAGAGCACCTGGTTGGTGGCGACGGCGCGGCCAGCGGGCAGGCGATGCAGCTCGCGCATGTCGCCGGTGTCGAAATTGCTGACGCCGAAGCTGCGGATCTTGCCGGCCTTCACCAGATCCTCGAAACCCGCGAGCGTCTCCGCCGGCGCGATGCTGCCGCGCCAATGCAGCAGATAGAGATCGAGGCGGTCGGTGCGAAGCCGCTTCAGGCTGCGCTCGCAGGCGGCAACCACGCCCGACCGGCTGGCATTATGCGGATAGACCTTGCTGACCAGAAAGACCTTGGGCCGCCGGCCCTTGATCGCATCGGCTACCACCTCTTCGGCGCCGCCCTCGGCATACATCTCGGCGGTATCGATCAAGCTCATGCCAAGATCGATGCCATGGGTCAGCGCCGCGACCTCGTCTTTGCGCCGGCTGCGGCTCTCGCCCATCTTCCAGGTGCCCTGACCCAGGACAGGCAGGGCGTCGCCGTTCGGCAGCGAGAGCTTGCGAAGCGCCTTCATCGACTCAACTCCTTCATCGCCTGATCGAGGCCGTCGAGGGTCAGCGAATACATGCGGCCTTCCATCAGCCGGCGCAGCATCTGCAGCGAGGGCGTGTGCTCCCAGCGGCCTTCGGGGCGCGGGTTGAGCCAGACGGATTTGATGAAATGCTTCGTCAGCCGCTGCATCCAGACCTGGCCTGGCTCCTCGTTCCAATGCTCGACCGACCCGCCCGTCTGGATGATCTCATAGGGGCTCATGGTCGCATCGCCGACGAAGACCACCATCCAGTCCGGGCCGTAGCGATGCAGGATGTCCCATGTGGGTACCTCGTTCAGGTCGCGCCGGCGGTTGCTGCGCCACAGCCGCTCATAGGGGCAGTTGTGGAAATGGAATGTTTCGAGATGGCGGAACTCCGCGCGGGCGGCGGAGAACAGCTGCTCGCAAGCCTCGATATGGTCGTCCATGGAGCCGCCGATATCGAGCAGCAGCAATACCTTTATCTTGTTATGCCGTTCGGCCTGGAGCTTCAGGTCCAGCAGCCCGGCATTGTGGGCCGTGGCACGGATCGTGCCCGGCATGTCGAGTTCGTTGGGATGGCCTTCGCGGGCGAAGCGGCGCAGGCGCCGCAGCGCCAGTTTCATCGCGCGTGTGCCGAGCTCGACATCGCCGTCGAGATCGCGGAATTCGCGCTTGTCCCAGACCTTGACCGCGCTGCGGTTGCGGGAATCACTCTGGCCGATGCGCACACCCTCGGGGTTATAGCCATAAGCGCCGAAGGGCGAGGTGCCCGCGGTGCCGATCCATTTCGAACCCCCCTGATGGCGGCCCTTCTGCTCGGCCAGGCGTTGGCGCAGGGTTTCCATCAGCTTGTCCCAGCCGCCCAGCGCCTTGATCGCCGCCATCTCTTCCGGCGTCAGTAGTTTCTCCGCCAGTTTCTTCAGCCATTCCTCCGGCAGGTCGACCACCATGTCGGGGCTGACGGTGGCAAGACCGCGGAAGAAATGGGCAAAGACCTGGTCGAAGCGGTCGACATGGCGCTCGTCCTTGATGAGGGCCGAGCGGGCGAGGAAATAGAAATCCTCGACGTCATAGGCGGCAACGCCGGCCTTGAGCCCGCGCAGCATGGTGAGATATTCGGTGAGCGAGGTCGGCACCCCCGCCGCGCGAAGCTGGGCGATGAACCCCGCGAACATCAGCCTTGGCTGCGGCGATGCAGGAAGGCGATGCGCTCGAACAGATGCATATCCTGCTCGTTCTTCAGCAGCGCGCCATGCAGGGGCGGGATGACGACCTTCGGGTCCTTGGAGCGTAGCGCATCCACCGGGATCTCATCGGCCATCAGCAGCTTCAGCCAGTCGATGAGCTCGGACGTCGCCGGTTTCTTCTTCAGGCCCGGCACCTCGCGGATCTCATAGAACAGGTGCAGGGCCTCGCGCGCCAGATCCTTGCGCAGATCGGGCAAATGGGAAGCGACGATCCGCTCCATCAT
>DASXQK010000195.1:0-3033 GCA_036493015.1 Dongiaceae bacterium
GCCAAGCGCAAGGCCGTCGACCTGGTGATGAAGGATGTCGGCGGCGTGGTGGTGCGCGTCGGCGACGAGACGATCGGCGAGATGTGGTCGCTGTTCGACGGTCAGAACGTGCTGCGCGAGGTGGATGCGCGGTTCGCCGACAATATCGAAACCCACATCTATCGTGCGCTGCGCTCCGACACATTCCATGTCTCGGGCAATACCGATCCCAAGGGCGACCGCTCCAAACGCCCGCAGGATCAGGACCCCGACATGCTGCTGCATCTGGTCAAGGAGACCGATACGGGCATCGTCGTGCGCGGTGCCAAATACGAAACCGCTGCGGCCTATGCCAACCAGGCCTTTGTCAAACCCACCATCGCCAATTGGGGTGATGACAAGCTCTCCGACTATGCGCTCGGCTTCATCTGCGACATGGGCGCCAAGGGGCTGAAGCATATCTGCCGCACGGGCTTCGCCGGCCGCGCGCCGGCCCGCGACTATCCGCTGTCGAACCGGTGTGATGAGGTCGATACGCTGCTGATCTTCGACGACGTGCTGGTGCCGTGGGAGAACGTGCTGTTCTATCGCCACACGCGAGCGGCCAGCTTCATCCGCGGCACGCTTCACCGCTATAGCGCCTTTCCCTTCGTCCAGCGTCTGCTGACCATCGCCGACATGATGATCGGCGTTGCCCTGTTCAACGTGCGCCAGACCGGCCTCGACCAGCAGCAGGCGGTGCGCGAGAAGCTGGCGGAGCTCGCCGTCTATCGCGAGACCATCAATGCGCATCTGACCGGCGCGATCGCGCTGGCGGAAAAGAGCCCAGCGGGCCTGCTGATGCCCAACCAGTCACTGCTCTATACGGGGCGTGTCCATGCCTGCACGCGCCTGCCGGCGATGATGCATATCGCCCGCGAGCTCTGCGGCGGCCAGATTTGCGTGACGCCGGACAGCGCCACCTTCGACGATCCCGAGACGAAGAAGTGGCTCGACAAGTACTACAACGTGAACGAGTTCTGGGTGGCCGAAGACCGGCGCAAGCTGCTGGCCTTCGCCCGCGATCTGCTGAATTCGGATTATGCCGGGCATCGGCTGACCTTCGAGCTGTTCGCCCAATCGCCGCCCTTCGCCCATCTCAACGCCGTCTACAACAACTTCAATTTTTCCGGCCCGCTGGATTTCGTGCGCAAGGCGGCGGGCCTGTCGGATCGCGTCATGCAACAGGGGAAGAAGTGATGGCCCATCATCGGCTGCGGAAATTCAACACCAAGAAGACCTATCCCGAGCAGAAGATCGATAACGACCTGTGCATGTCGGTCCGAGCCACAGGCACTCATGTCTTCCTGCGCGGCCAGGTGGGCCAGGATCTGCAGGGCCGCATGGTCGGCACCGGCGATCCCGCTGCCCAGGCCGAACAGGCGATGAAGAATGTGAAGACCTTGCTGGAGGAACAGGGCGCGCGGCTGGAGGATATCTGCAAGATCACCGTCTACATCACCGACCGCGCCTATCGCGATGCGGTCTATCGCGTGATCGGCAAATGGCTGAAGGGCGTGTTCCCGGTTTCGACCGGCCTCATCGTCCAAGGTCTCGCCCGTCCGGAATGGGTGATGGAGATCGATGCCTGGGCCGTGATCCCCGACGAGCGGGCGAAAAAGCGCGCGAACGCGCCCGCTGCGCGCCATGCCCGGCGCCTGCCCAAGAGGCGGCCATGACCTTCTCGCTGATCGGCCGCTGCGCCGAGACCGGCATGTTCGGGGTGGCGATCACCACCTCGAGCATCTGTGTTGCCAGCCGCTGCCCCTGGGCACGCGCCGGCGCAGGCGCGGTATCGACCCAGAACGTCACCGATCCAAGAATTGGCCCCCAGGCTCTGGATTTGATGGCTGCAGGCCGTTCGGCGCCAGAGGCGCTGCGTGAGGTGATTGCCGCCAACAAGCATCCGGAGTTCCGCCAGGTCACCGTGATCGACCGCCAAGGCCGCACCGCTCACCACAGCGGCACGAAAGTCTTGGGCACCGCCGCTGTCGCTGAAGGCAAGGATTGTCTCGCCGCCGGCAATCTGCTCAAGACCCGCGACGTACCCGCCGCCATGGCGCGGAAATTCGAGAGCGGCAGCGGCCTGCATCTGGCCGAACGCCTGCTGCGCGGCCTGGAAGCCGGTTTTGCCGCGGGCGGCGAAATGGGCGCGGTCAAATCCGCCGGCCTGCTGGTGGTCGATAAACAAACGTGGCCGCTGGTCGATCTCAGGGTCGATTGGTCGGATGAGGGGCCGGTGGCGGGGCTTCGCGAGCTATGGCGCCTCTACGAGCCGCAAATGAGAGATTACGTCACCCGCGCCCTCGATCCAAATTCAGCACCGGCCTATGGCGTACCCGGCGATCCGTAATTCAGCACTCCCTCGCCCGCGCTTTGAAGCGGGAGAGGGCAGGGGAGAGGGTGTTTCATGACGCATCCCCTCACCTTGATCCTCTCCCCCCAAGAAGGTTCGGGGAAAGGACAAAGAGGGGCTCATGCGGTATCGAAGGCCTGAGCCAGGGCTTGGATGACGCTGCGCCAATCGTCAGGCCAGCTCTGGCGCAGAAGGTTGACGGTCGGATACCAGGGGCTGTCGGCCCGACGCTCCAGCCAGCGCCAGTCGCTGGCATAGGGCAGCAGCACCAGCGCCCGGCGGCCGAGCGCGCCGGCCAGATGCGCCGCCACGGTATCGATGCTGATGACCTGGTCCAGTTGGGCAACGATCGCCGCCGTCTCGGCGAAATCGGCGAAGGCCTCACCGCCCAGTTTCGGATCGGCTGCCGGGTCGACGATGCGATGAGCCAGGCCGGCCAGATCCTCGCGGGCATCTGGCTGCAGGCTGATCAGGCTGCCGCCGCTATCGGCGAAGACCGGTAGCAACGCGGCAAGCGGGATTGGCCGGGGATCGCGCGCCACGACGCCGCTGCCGCGCCAGGCGAGACCGATATGCGGACGCGGCAATCCCGCAAGCCAGCCGCGCCAGCGACGCAGGCATTCTACCGGCGGTGCCAGATAAGGAATTTTGGCCGGCAC
>DASXQK010000196.1:0-2033 GCA_036493015.1 Dongiaceae bacterium
ATGGATCAAGACGCCGGGACAATGGTCCCAGGGCATCAGCTTGGTGAAGAGTGCAAAATGCATTTCGCCCTGCGCCAGACGCCGGTACTCCGAGGCGGCACAGCGCCGGCCTTTGAGCGTGTTCACCTGCTCGCGCCGCGCCTGCACCTGTTTGCCCAGATCGCGATTGCCAAAGAATCCCGCCAGCAGCACGCCGCTGAGCTTGGCCGGATCGGCGGGCGGTTGGGCTACATGAAGGCGCCGGCCCCCAAGCCAGGCCCCACCGCCCTGCTCCGCCGTCACGGTCTCGCCCGTGCGCGGATCGTGGATCCAGCCGGCCAGCACAGCATCATGCCTGACGAGGGCGACCATGACCCCGAAATCGCCTGCGCCGGCGGCAAAATTGCTGGTCCCGTCGACGGGATCGATCACCCAGACCGGCGCATCGCCCGCCAGGCGCTCGAACAGCGCCGGCGAAGCCGCTGCCCCCTCCTCGCCCAGCACACAGGAGCCCGGCAACAGCTGGGTCAGCAACGGCGTCAGCCGAAGTTCGGTCGCCTCATCGGCAACCGTGACTAGGTCACCCGGCGCTTTCTCGCGCACATCGCCCGCGGCGAGCTTGGTAAAGCGCGGCAAGATTTCTTCGGCCGCAATCTCGGCGATCATCGCCGTCACGCGATCCATGTTTATCCCCGCCGTCATGACGCGGAATGCCCATGAGAGGATTGCCCGGCACCCTTGCCAATCAGGCGCTCGAAGCGAGCGCGCTCCTCCGGCAACAGGCTCACCGTCAGATAAGCGTATTCCTCGTCGTCATGGCGTTCGACGACGGTACCGTGACTGTAGAGCCAGGCAATGTTTCCACCCTCGCGATGGGACAACCGATACTCGGCAGTATCCCGGCCTTTTTCGAGGCGCCTATCGATCTCGGCGAGCAGGACGTCCGTTCCTTCGCCGGTTACCGCGGAGACCGGCAAGCGGTCGCCCTCGCGGATTTGCGCCTTCAGGGCCTCGCGATCCTCAAGCGGCAGCAGATCGATCTTGTTCAGCACTTCAATCAACCCGTGATGCTCAGCCGCTTCGACATGAAGGTCGGCCAGCACGGCCGCGACATCGGCAGCCTGGGCAGCCGTGTCCGGATGGGCGATATCGCGCACATGCAGGACGAGGCTCGCCTCCACCACTTCTTCAAGGGTGGCGCGGAACGCTGCCACCAGATCGGTCGGAAGATCGGAGATGAACCCCACCGTATCGGAGAGGGCGATTTCGCGGCCCGAGGGTAGCTTCATCGTGCGGATCGTCGGATCGAGGGTGGCGAACAGCAGATCCTTCGCCACCACCTTGGATTTCGTCAGCAGGTTGAACAGTGTCGATTTGCCGGCGTTGGTATAGCCAACCAGCGCCACGACCGGCAGCGGCACCCGCTTGCGTGCCTTGCGATGGAGGGCGCGGGTGCGTTTGACCTCTTCCAGCTCCTTCTTCAGCCTGGCGATGCGCTGCTCGATCAGGCGGCGGTCGATTTCCAGCTGGCTTTCGCCCGGGCCGCCCAGGAAGCCGAAGCCGCCGCGCTGGCGTTCCAGATGGGTCCATGAACGAACCAGCCGGCTTCGCTGATAGCTGAGTGCGGCAAGCTCCACCTGCAGCTTGCCTTCGGCGGTGCGCGCGCGGGCGCCGAAAATCTCCAGGATCAGGCCGGTGCGGTCGATGACCTTGCAGGCCCATTCCTTTTCCAGATTCCGCTGCTGAACCGGCGTCACCGCCCAGTCGATAACGGCAAGCGTGATTTCCTGGTCGTGGATGAGTGTCTTCAGCCGCTCCACCCCGCCAGATCCCAGCAATGTCCCTGGCCGCAGGCGGTCGAGCTTCACCACCTCGCCATGAACGACGTTCAGATCGATTGCCTGGGCGAGGCCGACCGCCTCCGCCAGCCGCGCCTCAGGTTGGCGCGCCTCCGGCGTGCGCGAGCCTGCCGAAGCGCTGCGCAGCATCGGGCTGATGACGAGCGTGCGGGTTGCAGCGGTCAGGACCGCCTTGGCATCGGTCATCGACCGTGC
>DASXQK010000197.1:0-4389 GCA_036493015.1 Dongiaceae bacterium
ACCAGCGCCTATTTCGCCTGGGCCAATCGCGGCAAGGAAAGCATTGTGCTGGATGTGAAGCAGGCGGGCGATCTCGCCTTGCTGAAGCGCATGGTCGCCAAGGCCGACGTGTTCATCCAGAACTTCGCGCCGGGCGCAACCGTGCGGCTCGGCCTCGGCAGCAAGGAACTGCTGGCAACCCATCCGCGGCTGATCGCCGTCGATATCGTGGGCTACGGCCAGGATACCGCCTATCGCGATATGCGTGCCTACGACATGCTGATTCAGGCCGAGAGCGGCATCTGTGCCGTCACCGGCACGCCGGATGTGCCCAGCAAGGTCGGTGTTTCGATCGCCGATACCGCCGCCGGCATGAACGCCCATGCGGCGGTGCTGGAAGCGCTGATCGCTCGATGGCGCGACGGCAAGGGGCGCACCATCGAGATCGCGTTGTTCGACGGCATGGCGGACTGGATGAATGTGCCGCTGATGCATTACGCCTATCAGGGAAAGGTCACCGAACGCCACGGCTTGTCCCACGCCTCGATCTATCCCTATGCGCCCTATCGCTGCCGTGATGGCGAGATCGTCATCTCGATCCAGAGCCATGGGGAATGGGAGCGCCTCAGCCGCGACGCGCTGGAGAAGCCGCAGCTCATCGCCGATCCGCGCTTTGCCGATAATCCGAAGCGGGTGACCAATCGCGAGGCGCTGGGCAAGGAAGTCGCCGAAGTCTTTGCCCGCTATACGGTGAAGGAGATGGTCGCGCGCCTGGAAGCAGCGAAGATCGCCTGGGCGCGGGTGTCGGGCGTCGCCGATCTCGCCGCCCATCCGGCGTTGAGGCGCATCACCGTGGATAGTCCGGGCGGAACCTTCGAAGCGGCGGCCTCGGCCCTGCATCCCGAGCTTCGGGCCAAGCCTGTGCCGGCGCTCGGCCAACACACCGAAGCCATCCGCCGGGAGTTTGGCGCATGAGTGCAGCACTCGATCCCGAACTCGCCGGCTGGGTCGGCCGCAGCGCCACCGTCCATGACATCGTGACGCCGGCGATGGTTGACGGGCTCCATGCCACCCTGGATCACGATCAACCGCCTGCCCATGACGGTGACTCGGCGCCCCAGGGTATCCACTGGCTCTGCGCCACGCCGAAGGCACGCGCGCGGGATATCGGAGTCGATGGCCATCCGCATCTGGGCCTGCTGTTGCCGCCGGTGAAATTGCCGCGGCGCATGTGGGCGGGCAGCGTCATCGACTTCCGCCGGCCGATCCGCGCCGGCGAGCGGATCGAGCGGCGCTCGACCATCGCCTCGATCACCCCGAAGACAGGCTCAGCCGGTCCGCTGGTCTTTGTCGAGGTGGATCATGCCGTCCATGCCGGCGATGAACTCGCGCTGAACGAGCGCCACACGCTCGTCTTCCGTGGTCCGCCGGATACCGGCCGGCACGGCAGGCCGGATGCCAAGGGCGGGCCTGATGAAGCGCCGGCGGACTTTTCCCGCAGGCTGCGGCCCGATCCAGTCATGCTGTTCCGCTATTCTGCGCTGACCTTCAACGCCCATCGGATCCATTACGATTATCCCTATGTCACAGAGGTCGAGGGTTATCCGGGGCTGATCGTTCATGGTCCGCTGATTGCAACCCTGCTGCTCGATCTCGCGGCAGGCCGGCACGGCGACAATGCGCTGAAGCGCTTTTCCTTTCGCGGCGTGGCGCCGGCCTATGGCGATGAGCCGCTGACTCTGGAAGGGCGCCAGACCAGCGATGGTTTGGCCCTACGCGCTATCAGCGGCGATGGCCGGCTGATCACGACGGCGGAGGGAACTCTATAACCGCGGGGCACACCATCGTTACTGGAAGAATACAGAGGCCTCGCTAGCGTCCGATCACGCCACCGCGAGTTCCAGCATGATCGGCCGATGGTCCGACTTGCCCTTCTTCAGCGCTCGGGCGCTGGCGCAGGTCAGACCCCGCACCAGGCAGCGATCGAGCCGGAAGTGCAGCAGGTTTCGCTGCACATGGGTTGCTTCCCGCGGGCCGACATCGCGAAACCCGTGCAGCACCGTCGGCCCCCAGGCGTTGTAATCGCCGATCACGGCGGCTGGGCCGTCGAGCGCCCGGGCGATGTAGGTGAGCTGCAGGCGGTTGCGCACCTGGCCGTGGGACAAATGGACATTGGCAAAGGTGACATCGCCCAGACGCACGAGCTGGGCGATCCGCGGGATGTTCATGGGCACCGGCGATTTAGGCAGGTGAATCGTCTTCGGCGGATGCAGATGCCTGGGGCTCCAGGCCGCGAGCCCATGAATCCGCCGGGGCAGGGGGTCGCGATAAAAATGCCCGCCGACCAGGTTGGGAAGATGCTCCATCTCCTTGGTCGCTTCCTGCAGCAGCAGCAGGTCGGGCTGGTATTCTTGCACCAGCAGGGCGACATCCTCCACGGCCGCGCCGATCAGGCGCAGGAGATTCCAGCTGATAATCTTCACCCGGCCGCGAGCCTCCGCCTCAGCAATGCGACCACGCCGAACCGGGACCCATGGCGGGGCGCAAGGCGGTGGCTGGCATTTTCGATTCCCCGGATATGATGGGCGAGAGGCCCTGCCGCGACAAGGCCTGTTGAGACTGGGCGTCAGATATAGGGCAGCAATAGCCGCGCTGCCGCATCGCGCAGTTTGAAGGGCAGCGTCCGGTTGGCGAACTCGTCCGGTTGCACCTTGCGGGATGCGGCGATCTTGGCGTCGATCACCTTGTCGATCTCCGCCGCCGCGCGCGTGCCATAACATTCCACATTGAATTCGAAGTTGAGGCGCAGGCTGCGCACGTCCCAATTGGCGCTGCCGATCAGGCTCCAGGCGCCGTCCACGGTCACCAGCTTGCTGTGATCGAAAGGCGGGTTGGCGTAGTAGATGTTGATTCCGGGCACGGTCAGGTAACTCAGATGTGCGTGCATCGCCCAGTTGAGACTGGGATGGTCGGAGAGCAGGGGCACCACGATATCAACCTCCACCCCGCGCAATGCTGCGATCACCAGGGTCGCGGCAAGCGTCTGGTCGGGCAGGAAATAGGGCGTGACGATGCGCAGGCGCCGCTTGGCCTCGCCGATGGCGGTGGCCAGGATCGAGGACAGCACGCCGATATCCTCGTCCGGCCCGGAGCTGATGCCACGCGCCGGGATGACGCCGGCGGGAGCCAGTTCCGGCCACCAGGCCTCCCCATCCAGCACCTCGCCGGTCATGAAGTTCCAATCTTCCGCAAATGTGACCATCAGCTGGGTGACGATCGGGCCCTCGAAGCGGAAATGCACGTCGTTGACCGGATCGACCGGATCGTCGTTGAGGATGCATTGGGCCGAGATATTCAGCCCCCCGGTGAAGCCGACGGTACCGTCGACGATCAGCAGCTTCTTGTGGATGCGCATATTGACGAAGGGCATGCGCCAGGGCTGCCAGTAATGCATGAAGCGCTCGGTGCGGATGCCCACCGCGGCAAAGCGCTCGGCGATGGGCGAGCGCAGATAGCCGCAGCCCACGCCATCGATCAGCACGCGCACCTCCACGCCGCGATCCTGCGCCTGCTTGCACGCGGCGACGAAGGCGAGCCCCGCCTTGTCGGCATGGAAGATGTAGGAGGCGAGCGCCACGCTGCGCTTGGCCTTGCCGATCTCCTCCAGCATGGCCGGAAAGCCTTCATCGCCTGCCTGCAGGATGGTCATGGCATTGCCCGGCGCCAGCATGTGGTGCGAGGCAACCTGGCTGACCCGGGCGATCGCCGCGATGTTCTCCGGCAGGCCGAGGATTTCCGGGGCCAGCGGTTTCGAATCCGGCCCCGCCGGCTTCCACGTCACCATGTCCTTGCGCGGCGTGGTGCCGCGCACCATACGCGAGGTGCGGCGCATGACGCGGTTGATGCCGAAGACGTAGTAGAGCAGGGCGCCGAAGCCCGGCGACAGCCAGGCAAGCCCGATCCAGGCCGTGGACGAGCGCACGTCGCGCTTGCGCAGCAGGACATGGACGGTGACCGCCCCCGACAGCCCGATATGGAGCAGGCCGCCAAAAACGGACAAGTGGAACATGGTCGGCACGGCTTCTCCCCCGGCCTGGCGTCGGATCGCCTCAAGTTGATTCAACCTGATCCGATCTGCTCTGACGGCCGCGCCATCAGTTTACGCTACGCCGATAAGACCGTAACCTCCGTTCGAGGGCGCCCGCCGGGCGCCGCCGCCCCGGGGATCCGCGGATGCTGCACGACGCGATGGCACTGCTCACCGAGGGCACGTTTGTCCATGCCCTGCTATTCGTGGCGCTGGCGCTGTTTCCCATCGTCAATCCGCTGGGCATGGCGCCGATCTTCCTGAGCTATACCGCTGGCGTCGACCATGTGACCAGGGCCCGGATTGCGCGCCGGGTCGCCTAT
>DASXQK010000198.1:0-18554 GCA_036493015.1 Dongiaceae bacterium
CCAGACCAGCCAGGCAGCGCAAGCCGAGCTCTCGAAGCTCAATCTGCGCCTGGGCGAGGCGAAGGGTGCGGCCGAAAAGGCGAGCCGCGCCAAATCGGAATTCCTCGCCCATATGAGCCACGAGCTGCGCACGCCGCTGAATGCCATCATCGGCTTCGCCGAGGTGATGCGCCTGGAGCTGCTGGGGCCGCTGGGCCGCGCGCGCTACCGCGAATACATCAACGACATCCATCAGAGCGGCCAGCATCTGCTGAGCCTGATCGACGACGTGCTCGACATGTCACGCATCGAGGCGGGACGTTTCGAGCTGCATGAGGAGGCCGTCGACCTTGCCGCCGCTGCCGGCGAGGCGCTGACCCTGGTGCGGCCGATCGCCGACAAGAACAGCGTCAGCCTGTTCTCGGGCGATCTCTCGCTGCTGCCGCTGATCCATGCCGATGAACGGGCGGTCAAGCAGATGCTGGTGAACCTGCTGGCCAATGCCATCAAATTCACGCCCTCGGGCGGCAGCGTGCGGCTCTCCACGCCCCTTGGCGGCGATGGCGAACTCGCACTCAGCGTTGCCGATACCGGCGTGGGGATGAGCCCGCGCGAGATCGAGGATTCGGTGGTGCCCTTCGTGCAGGTCGACAGCCGCCTGGCGCGCCGCTCCGCGGGCTCGGGCCTGGGATTGCCGATCACCAAACGGCTGATCGAGATGCATGGCGGCCGGCTGCTGCTGGAAAGCGCGCCGGGCAAGGGTACCAGCGCCACCCTGTTCTTCCCGGCAGACCGCATATTGCCCGGGCGGCGGCGAGCCGCCGGGTGATTCTCCTGGCGCACCGCTTCCAGCGCGCCTCGTTGGTCGAGATGGAGTTTTCCGCTAGGGGTCGCGCCGCGGCTAGCTACTTGCGGCCGCGGTTCAGCAGACGCAAGCGCAACGCATTCAACTTGATGAAGCCTTCCGCGTCGCGCTGGTCATAGACCTTGTCGGCTTCGAAGGTGACATGCGCGAGGCTGTATAGGGACTTGGGCGACTTGCGCCCCACCAGCGTCGCCGAGCCCTTGTAGAGCTTGAGGCGCACCGTGCCTTCGACGCTTTCCTGGCTCTTGTCGATCAGGGCCTGCAGCATCAGGCGTTCCGGGCTGAACCAGAAACCGTTGTATACCATCTCGGCGTAGCGCGGCATCAGATCGTCCTTCAGATGCGCAGCACCGCGTTCCAGCGTGATGCTCTCCATCCCGCGATGGGCGGCCGCCAGGATCGTGCCGCCCGGCGTCTCATAGACGCCGCGGCTCTTCATGCCGACGAAGCGGTTCTCCAGCAGATCGAGTCGGCCGATGCCGTTGGCGCCGCCCAGTTCGTTCAGTCTGGTCAGCAGTTTTGCCGGCGACAACTTTACGCCGTCGACGGCGACAGGATCGCCCTGCAGGAATTCGATCTCGACATAGGTGGGCTTGTCCGGCGCCTTTTCCGGGGAGACCGTGCGGCTGTAGACGAATTCCTCCGGCTCGTGCCACGGGTCTTCCAGCGCCTTGCCCTCGGCCGAGATATGCAGAAGGTTGGCATCGACGGAGAAGGGCGCCTCGCCCCGTTTGTCCTTGGCGATGGGAATCTGATTCTTCTCGGCGAACTCCAGCAGCTTGGTGCGGGAATCGAGCTCCCATTCGCGCCAGGGCGCGATCACCTTGATGTCGGGGTTGAGCGCGTAATAGGTCAATTCGAAGCGCACCTGGTCGTTGCCTTTGCCGGTGGCACCATGGGCCACGGCATCGGCGCCCGTCTTCTTGGCGATCTCGATCTGACGCTTGGCGATCAGCGGCCGGGCGATCGAAGTGCCAAGCAGATAGCAGCCCTCATAGAGGGCATTGGCGCGGAACATCGGGAAGACGAAGTCGCGCACGAACTCCTCGCGCAGATCCTCGACGAAGATCTGCTTGATACCCAGCATCTCGGCCTTGCGGCGCGCGGGTTCCAGCTCCTCGCCCTGGCCAAGATCGGCGGTGAAGGTCACGACCTCGCAGCCGTAATTGGTCTGCAGCCATTTCAGGATGACGGAGGTATCGAGCCCGCCGGAATAGGCGAGGACAACCTTTTTGATGTCGCGTTTCATGACGAGATCCCTGTAGAGGTGAGCCGCCATGGGCGGCCCAAAAGCGGCGCGAGTATAGGGATTGGCAGAACCCGAGCAAGCCTGCCCGGGGCAGCTAAGCCATCAGCGTCGAAGCCTGCCGCCGGCCGTCCACCGGCCACAGCTCGGCCTTGCTGCCGGTCCACACCACCATGGCGTCGTGCAGGTTGATCGCCGGGTCGATGTGTCCGGGGATCAACAGCACCGTATCGCCGATGGCGACGTGATTGTCCGGCTTGACGATGAAGCGGGAATGCTCATCGGAAAGCGAGACGACCTGAATACCGGGCGTCGCCGATTTGGGCATGCCGTACTCGGCGCTGACAGACTTGAGCCCGGCATTGAAGACGCCCGACTCCGGAGAGCGCCGGCTAATGACTGTCGCCGCACAATAGAGAGCGTTTTCGAAGGGAAGGCCGAGCGAGCCATAGCGCGAATCCATCAGCACATAAGAGCCGGCCTGGACTTCGTCGACCGCGCCCAGATTGCCGGTGAGATCGAAGGTTCCGGTGCCGCCGCCCGAGACGATCGAGCAGGCAAAGCCGGCCTGTTCCAGCCGTTTGCGCTCTGCCTTCAAGGTTTCAGCGGCCTGCCAGGCCGTGATGCCGCGTAACGCATGATCTTCCCGCATCACGGCATGGCCTTCATAGCCCTGCAGACCAAGCAGCTCGAGATGAGGCAGATTTCGCACTTCGGCTGCGATATCGAGCAGCGTCTCGCTGCCGAAGACAACGCCGCAACGCCCCATGCCGACATCGACCTCGATAAGCACACCGAAGGAAACGCCGGCCGCCACGGCGGTTTTCTCTAGGCGCTGGGCGCCTACGACCGCGTCGAGGGCCACGGTTATGCGCGTGAGCTTCGCGGCACGCCCCAGGGCGGCGAGGCCGGCCGGATCTACAACCTCGTTTGCCACCAAGACGTTCTGGAATCCCTTCTTGGCAAGAAGCTCGGCTTCATAGGCAGTTGCACAGGTCACACCGACACAACTTCCCGCGTCAATCTGGCGGCGAAGCAGCTGGGAGCATTTATGCGCCTTGAAATGCGGCCGCAGCTTCGCCTTGCGCTTGGCGAAGTACTCGGCTCCTCGCGCGATATTCCGCTTCGCGGCAGCCAGGTCGACGACCAGGCAGGGGGTGGCGAGCCGGGCCAGGAATTCCGGCGGAAGCAGTGCGGCCAAGGGAGGTACTCCTAAGAAAAAGGCACAGGGTGCAGCGAAGTGAGGATAGCCGCTGGGGAGGCAAATCCAATCGTCAGAGATTGTTGACCGCCGATATAGTCGATAATAATCTAACATCATGCGTATCCCGTGGAAGATCCGGGTCAGTCCCCGGTTCGAGCTGCTTCTCGCCCTCTGGTCGGCGCTCAGCGACAAGGCGATTCGCCACGGCGAATGGCGAGAGCGGGTCCGCGCGCGCCTCACCCCGGATTTTTATCGCGCGGTCGAGACTTTGGGCGGAGCTGCCGAACTCTGGATCCTGTTCTTCGATGCGCCCGGCCGGCGCCCGCTCGAGACAGAAGTTGGCGAGCTCCTGTCATCCATCCGCCGGCGTTCTGCTGACGATTTGGCCCGAGGCTTGATTGGCACCCTGCTGCACAGCGACAGCATGGGCCAGCGCCTGTTCGCCCGCGACATTACCCTCGGCGAGGCTCTGACCACCCTGCCGCGACGCAAGCGCGAATGGCTGGGTTTCATGGGCCTTTATCCTTACGCGCCCGAAAGGCCAATGGCGAAGGCAGTGGCGCGCATGATCGAGGATGCCGAGGGATTCCGCCGCGATTGCCTGACGGTGCTCGATTCTTTTGCCGGCGATGTCTTCGCCGGTGAATGGCGGCGGCTTCGACCGCAGTTGGAGCGATCGGCGAGCGAGGCACAAAAGCTGCTCGAAGGCGGCGACTGGCCTGTTATCGGCCGGCAGCTCGGCCTCAATATCGAGTTCGATCTTGGCCGCCAGCAGATGCGTGCGCTGCGCGGTGGTTACGCGCTGCCCTTTGCCCAGCTCGGCGAAGCGATCTTCCTGCCCTCGGCCTTCAACGAGCTGCAATTCTGGACAGTGCTGGATCGGGACTCGGGCCAAACGAATCCACTCATTCCCTATCTCGATCCCTCGATCCGCCTCACCCTGCAAACGCCGGCGCCCGCGGCCGCGAGCACGCCCCGCGACGTCGCCCTCGTCTTTCGCGCGCTGGGCGACGCCACGCGCTTCGCCATGGCGGGGCTGCTGGCGCGCCGGCCCATGTCGGCGGCGGAACTCGGCCGCCAGCTCAGTTTGAGCAAACCCACCATGGCCCATCATGTGCATGAACTTCGCCAGGCCGGTTTGTTGGCCGAGCAGAATGACGGCAAGGCCGTGATCCTCTCTCTCAGCCGTGCGGCGATCGACGGGATTTCGCAGGCAGCGAGCGCGCTGCTGTTCGAAGCAAAGGATGCACCGGTGCTGACCCGTTCGCGCCGCCGCTCATGACGAAAGCCCCGGCAAAGCTCGTCACCCGCGCCGTCGGTCCCGGCGACCGCAAGACGATCGAAACGCTGTTCGGGGCGCGAGGCGCTTGTGCGGGCTGCTGGTGCATGCATTGGCGGCTGGCTCGCGGTGGTAAACTCTGGCGGGCAATGCAGGGCGAGCCCAACAAGCGCGAATTCTTCACGCTGCTGGCGAAAGACCAGATCCGCGCCGTCGTCGCCGAGGCCGCGGGCGAACCGGTTGGCTGGTGCAGCTTCGGCCCGCGCAACGATTTTCCCAGGCTGGAACGCAGCCGCGTCTTTCATCGCGCGAACCCATCGCCAAAGACCTGGACCATCGTCTGCTTTTTTATCAAGGCGGGCCGGCGCGGACGGGGCGTTGCAACATCCCTGCTGCGGGCGGCAACGAAGGAGGCGCTGCGCCGCGGCGCCAAAGAGATCGAAGGCCTGCCGGCACTTCACCGGCCCGATGGCAAGCTCGCCGCCGCCTTCGCCTGGACGGGCGTGGCCGAGATGTTCGAGGCGGCTGGTTATTGCCCGGTCGAAAGCACCACCGGCCGGCGCCTTTATCTCAAGGCGCGCTGAGGCCGCGGGGAGGGCGCGATGCTGGCCAATTACCGTGCGGTTTTCGCGCTGAGGGATTTCCGGCGCTTCTGGCTCGGCGCGTCGCTTTCGATGTTCGGCGATGCCATGACGCGGACCGCCTTCATCTGGTTCGTCTATCAGCAAACCGACTCGCCGATCGCACTCGGCATCCTGATGATCTGCTACTCCGGGCCGGTAATCGTCGGTGGGCTGGTGGCGGGCTGGGCGCTCGACCGCTTCGACCGGCGCAGCGTCATGATCGCCGATTGCCTGATCCGCGGCGCGGCCATTGCGCTGGTGCCGCTGTTCCATTGGCTTGGCATTCTGCAGCTCTGGCATGTCTATGCCGCTGCCGCAGTCTATGGCCTGCTGATGATGGTCTCGCTCGCGGGCATTCCCACCCTTATCCCCTCGCTGGTGAGTGAGAGGGAACTGCGCACCGCCAATGCGCTGGAAATATTGAGCTACACACTCTCAGGCATCGTTGGCCCGGCCCTGGCCGGCTTGCTGATCGCCGCCATCGGCGCACCGGCCACGGTGCTGATCGATGTTGTCTCCTATCTTCTGTTTGCCGTCGCGATCGCCGGGATTCGCCTGCCCGCCCCGGCTCCCGCGGCGGCGGGAGAGCGGCGCCCGCAGGGCCTGGGCGCGGCACTGCGGCTGCTGACCGGCAATCCCGTGCTGTGCAGCGTCACCCTCATGTTCATCATCTTCAGTACCGGCATGGGCGCGCTTACCGTCTGGCTGCCGTTCTATGTCACGGGGCCGCTCGGCGGCGGTTCGGCGCTCTACGGCCTGCTCCAGGCGGCCAATGCACTGGGCGAATCCACCAGCGCGCTTGGTCTCGGCGCCATCGGCGGCAACCGCTGGCTGGGGGTGAAGATCATGATTGCGCAGGTGCTTGCTGGCCTGGCTGTGGCCCTGATCGCCTTCGTCCCCGGTGTTGCGAGTGCGGCGGCCGGCCTGTTCCTGCTCGGCTTCTTCGATGCGCCGCTCACCATCTGGGCCCAGACGCTGCGCATGGCGATCATTCCGCCGCAATTGCGCGGCCGCGCCTTCGCTCTGATCCGCTTGTCGATCCAGGGTTTCGGTCCGGTGGGCAGCGCCCTTGCCGGGCTGCTGCTGCCCGTCGTCGGCATGACGGCGATGATCCTGATCTCAGCGGGGGCTATCGGATTGCCGGGTCTCGCCGGGCTTGGGGTCGGCCCTCTGCGTCGAGCGCATGGTCCGGAGGTGACCCGGCGTCGCAAGAAGCCTAAGCGGCCGGGGCGGCCTCGCGTTCGGCCTTGCTCTTGCGCACGCTCTCGCTCTTCAACTGGCCGCAGGCGGCCATGATGTCGCGCCCGCGCGGCGTGCGCACCGGGCTTGCATAGCCGGCGTTGAAGACGATGTCGCTGAAGGCGGCGATGGCCTTGTCCGTCGCGCATTCGAAGGGCGCACCCGGCCAGGCGTTGAAGGGAATCAGGTTCACCTTCGCCGGCACGCCTTCGATCAGCTTGATGAGGGCGCGGGCATCGGCTGGTGAATCGTTCACGCCTTTCAGCATCACATATTCGAAGGTGATGCGCCGCGCATTGGAGAGGCCGGGATAATTCCGGCAGGCATCCATCAGTTCGGCGATGGGATACTTCTTGTTGATCGGAACGATGCGGTCGCGCAGTTCGTCATTGGTTGCATGCAGCGAGATGGCGAGATTGACATTCAGCTCTTCCCCGCAGCGCCGGATCATCGGCACGACGCCGGCGGTCGAGAGCGTGATTCGCCGTTTCGAGATGGCGATACCCTCGCCATCCATGACGATGCGCAGCGCCTTGGCGACATTGTCGTAGTTATAGAGCGGCTCGCCCATCCCCATCATGACGATGTTGGAAATCAGGCGGCCATCCGGCGGCGAAGGCCACTCGCCCAGCGTATCGCGGGCCAACAGCAGCTGGCTCAGGATCTCAGCGCTCGAGAGATTGCGCACCAGGCGTTGGGTTCCGGTGTGACAGAAGCGGCAGGTCAGCGTGCAGCCCACTTGCGAGGAGACGCAGAGCGCGCCGCGATCCTCCTCAGGAATATGAACCGTCTCGGCTTCCTGGCCATCGGCGAAGCGCATCAGCCATTTGCGCGTGCCGTCGATGGATTGCTGGTCGACGACCACGCGCGGGCGCTCGACGACATAGTGTTTGGCGAGCTCGGCGCGGAAATCCTTCGACAGCGTGGTCATCGCCGCGAAATCCGTCAGCCCGCGAAAATAGATCCAATGCCAGAGCTGGCGCGCACGAAAGGCCGGCTGGCCGATCGCTTTCATCTCCTCGGCCAGCTCAGCCCGGTCGAGACCGATCAGGTTCTTGCGGGAATCGCTGCGGGCCGGTGGAGCGAACAGTTCGGCGTGCTGCGCCGTGCTCATGCCCGACCCATCGCGATACCTACTGAACCTTGCAGGCGGTGCCGATGGCTTGATAGGCCTTGGAGAACCCGCTCAGCGAATAGGTATCGGTGATCTGATTGCCGCGCGCCGACGTGCCCTGGATCGTCAGGGTGCTGCCCTTGCGCATGGCGGCCACGAGCTGCTTGTCGATGTCGGAGTTCTTGGCCCAGGCGCGATCCTTCTGCAGCAGCTCGAGCTGGAAGCTCTGCTTGCCGATGGTGACCTTGACCACGCTGTCCGGCTTGAACTCGTAGCCTGCGACATAGCTCACCTGGTCGCGCACATTGGCCTGGGGGGCGTGGGTGATGGCGATATAGGGCTTGCCGCGGCTGCTGAACTTGCCCGCCTGCTTCTTCGGATCGCTGGTGGCATAGCACAGGGTCTTGCCGCCATCGTCATAGGTGGAGGCGCTCCAATCGGTGAATTTGTTGATGGGCGTGGGGCTGCCGGCGGCCGCGGCCAACCCGGCGCTACCGGCCAGAACCCCAAGGGCCAGACCGAGAGCCACCACCATCACCGCAATGCCATGCGCCTTGAACAAGTTCGTCATCATCCTGGCCCTAACCCTGCTATCCGACTGAAGGTGAAAGATGGTGCTGTCTGGCGCGATTCGCCAGCGGTGATCCGCCAGAGGCTCGTTCCCGTATCATATTGCTGTGCAACAGGCAATTTCACTCCCGCGCCTCTCAGAAATTTCATTTGGGGCACTTCCATGCCCATCGCGAACGACAACCGGCCCCCGTCTTGCCCGCTGGTCGGGCTTGGGGCTAGATAGCCCGGTGACCCGCTCCCCGACCCGCGGAGGGAACCGCGACGGACCCGTCCAGATTCCCCAGGCCGCAGCGCCCCGGATGGGTTTGCCAAGCACCGCTTTACCGGGCGCCAATCTGGCTGACGAGCTGATTGGGCGAATAGCCCGCAAGGCCGACCGCGCCGCGTTTGCCGAGCTTTTCCGCCTGTTCGCGCCCCGGCTCAAATCCTATCTCATGCGCCAGGGATGCGATTTCTCCCTGGCCGAGGAGCTGATGCAGGAAACCATGGTCATGGTCTGGCGCCGGGCGGCCAGCTTCGAACCCCAGCGCGCGGCGGCCACAACCTGGCTGTTCACCATTGCCCGCAACAAACGGATCGATTCGCTCCGCCGCCAGCGCCGGCCCGAGATCGATCTGGCCGATCCCGCCTTGGTACCCGATCCCGCGCCCAGTGCCGAAGAGCCCGTCCTGGCCAATGAGCGCGGCCGCCGACTGGCCGACGCGCTGGCCGCTTTGCCCGCAGAACAGGCCGCTCTGGTTCGCCTTGCCTATTTTGACGATCGGGCCCATAGCGACATCGCCGCTGAAACCAGGCTACCTTTGGGCACGGTCAAATCGCGGTTGCGCCTGGCACTGGTCAAGCTGCGCCGGGCGCTGGAGGAGTACGAATAATGACCTCCGGCCGCGCGGCCCATCGTCCCATCTATCGCCCGGGCCACCACCCGCCCGAGGAGCAGCTGGCAGGCTATGCCGCCGGCGAGACGGCGGAGGCGCCCTCGCTTGTGATCGCAACGCATCTGGCGCTGTGTCCTGCCTGCCGGCGCCAGGCCGCCGATTACGAGGCGCTGGGCGGTGAATTGCTAAGCCAGTTGGCGGGCGAACCCCTGGGCGAGGGAAGTTTGAGCCAGACGCTGGCCCGGCTGGATGCCACCGATGCCAAGCGGGCCGACACCGGCCGCAGGGACGCCAAGCCGTCGCGCACAGCAGCAGACGAGGCTTTCCTGCTGCCTCAGCCGCTGCGCGACTATATGTCTCAGGCTTGGGCGGATAAGGGAAGCTGGCGCAAGGCGATGCCGGGTTTGCGCGTCCTGAAGCTGAAGGCCGAGGGGGCGAAGGTCTGGATGATGGAGCTGCAGCCCGGCCGGCCCGTCCCCCATCACGGCCATACCGGCCAGGAGATGGTGCTGGTGCTTTCCGGCGGCTATCACGACGGCCCCACCGGCTATGGCCCCGGCGATCTGCATTTGTCGGGACCGGAAACGATCCACGAGCCGATCACCGATCCGGACGGCCCGTGCCTCTGTCTGGTGATGGTGGAAGGCTCGATCCGCCCGACGAGTTGGCTGGGGCGGATCGTGTCGAGGTTGATGGGGTTCTAAAGCGCTATTCCGCCGCCCTCTTCCGCTGCTTCTTTTTCCACAACGGTTCGCCATGGACGTGCGCCGCGGCGCGCCGTTCGGCCCCGCCGGCCCGGACGGGGCGTTCAGCAAAACGCCCCAGGCTGATCATCCGGTCATACATCACCAGGGCGCCGGCGATCGCGACATTGACGCAGAATTTGGTCGGAATCTTCACCAGGAAATCGCAGCGTTCCACCAATGCTGGCGACAGGCTCGACAATTCCGCGCCCAGCACATAGGCCGCCTGGCCCGGATGGGTAAAGCTCGGCAGGTCGGACGCGTCGTCACGGAACTCCACCCCCACCAGCCGGCAGCCATGGGGAAGCTGAAGATCGTCGAGGCTGCCATAGGCATGAAAGGGCAGGCTCGCCACGGCCGCCGAGGTATCCGATTGCGCCGCGGCCTTGGCATCGAATGCCGCGCCGATGGTGAAGGCGAAGCCGGCACCGAAGGCATGGGCGCTGCGCAACAGGCTGCCGAGATTCATCGGCTTGCTGATGCCCTCGACCCCGATACCGAAATAGCCGCGCATGAGGGCGGAGCTTGCATGGGCGCATTCCGCGCGGCAAGGTGTTTTGGTCCAGCCTTGTTCACAATTCCCTCGAATTTGTTCTCATGGCCAATCGCCAACCGCCCCTGATCGTCGAAGTTACCCGCGGCAAAAAAGACGCCAGCGATTTCGTCGAGAGCCGCCACCGCTGCCACGTGGCGGTGGTGACCAGCGACGGCAGCGTGGTCAAAAGCTGGGGCGATATCGACCAGCCGATCTATGGCCGTTCGGCGATCAAGCCGATGCTGGCTCTCGGGCTGGTGGAAAGCGGCGCTGCCGACGCCTTCAAGCTGAACGACGCGGAAGTTGCGCTCGCCTGCGCTTCCCATAGCGGCGAGCCGCAGCATGTGGATCGCGTGCGCGCCTGGCTGAAGCGCGTCGGGCTTTCCGTTGCCGATCTCGAATGCGGCCCGCATATGCCCTATAACGAGGCGGCGATGCGCACCATGGTGCGCGCCGGCATCGAGCCCGACGCCAGCCACAACAATTGCTCGGGCAAGCATTCGGGGTTCCTCACCACCGCCGTTCATCTCGGCCTGCCCACCAAGGGCTATATCCAGTACGACCATCCGATCCAGCAGCGCCTGCTGGCCATCATGGAGCAGCTCTGCGATCTGCCGCTGGGCAATGCGGCGCGCGGCATCGATGGCTGCGGCATTCCCACCATCGCCATTCCGATTTCCAATACCGCACGCGCCATGGCGCGGCTGGCCGATCCCAGCGGCCTGGCGCCGGCGCGCGCGGCCGCCGCCCGGCGTATCACCCACGCCATGACCGCCGAACCGCTGATGGTGAGCGGCACCGGCGAATTCGGCAGCGAGGTGATGCGCGCCGCCCACGGCAAGGTTGCGGTCAAGTCGGGCGCGGAAGGGGTCTTTGTCGGCATCGTTCCGGGCCAGGGTCTTGGCATCTGCATCAAAAACGAAGACGGCACGTCTCGGGGCGCAGAAGCGGCCATCGGCCGCATACTGGTGGAGCTGGGCGTGCTGAGCGACGACGAGCGCGCCAGCCTCGCTGGCCGGCTGACGCCCATCCTTTCGAACCGCGCCGGCACCAAAATCGGCCGCATCCGCACGGCGGCCGACGCTGCTTTCTAGGGCCACCACAATGCGCGCCGTTCAATGCGTGGCCTGGGGCGGCCTGGAAAAACTGGAACTCCACGACATCCCGCCGCCCGGCGCTCCGGCTGCGGGCGAAATCCTGATCGATGTGGCCGCCGCCGGATTGAACTACGCCGATCTGCTGGTCACCGCGGGCAAGTACCAGGAGCGGCCGCTGCCGCCCTTCATCCCGGGGTTCGAGATTGCAGGCACGGTTCGCGCCGTGGGCGCCGGTGTCGGGCGGATCAAGGCTGGCGACCGCGTGCTGGCCGCCGTCGACAGAGGCGGCTTCGCCGAACAGGCGATTGCGCGCGAGAGCGATACCTTCGTCATTCCCGATGCGATGGATTTCACGGCTGCCGCCGGCTTCGCCATCGCCTATGGCACCTCCTATGGCGCACTTACCTGGCGCGCCGACATCAAGCCTGGCGAATTGCTGTTGGTGCTGGGTGCGGCCGGCGGCGTCGGACTGACCGCCGTCGAGATCGGCAAGGCCTTGGGCGCGCGAGTCATTGCCTGTGCCGGCGGGGCGGAGAAACTCGCCATTGCCAAGGCCCATGGCGCCGACTTCACCATCGACTACCGCGAGGAGAATCTGCGCGGCCGAATTCGCGAGATCAGCGATGGCGTCGGCGTGGATGTGGTCTATGACCCGGTGGGCGGCGAGAGCTTCAACATCGCCATGCGTTCGACAAACTGGAACGGGCGCCTCATCGTCGTCGGCTTTGCCGGCGGCACTGTGCCGCAAATCCCCGCCAATATCCTGCTGGTCAAGAATCTTGCGGCACTGGGTTTCTACTGGAGTTCCTATCGCTTCAAGCAGCCGGCGCTGCTGGCGCCCGCTTTTGCCCGGATGTTCGAATGGTGGCAGCAGGGCAAGCTGAAGCCGCGGATTTCGGGCCGTTATGATCTGGCGGAGGTGAAGACGGCACTGTCAGTGGTGGCGGAGCGCAAGGCCATCGGCAAGATCGTGCTGACGACCGGATAATGAGCGACCCTGTCGCCGAACAATACGAAGCCTATCCCTATCCCAGCCGCAATCCGCAGGATGAAAAGACCCGGCTGATCGATGGATCGCCCAGCAATCTGGACGAGGTCGATCACTATGTCTTCGCTGGATCGCGGGATTTCCGCCTGCCGTTTCGCGCTTTGGTCGCGGGCGGGGGCACCGGCGATGCGGCCATCCTGCTGGCCCAGAAACTTGCCGATCGGAACTGCCCCGCGGAAATCCACTATCTCGATCTCTCGCTGGCCTCACGACACATCGCCGAAGCCCGCGCCACGGTTCGCGGGCTGAGCAATATCCGCTTTCATACCGGCTCGCTACTCGATCTGCCGAAACTCGATCTCGGCCGCTTCGACTACATCGATTGCTGCGGCGTGCTGCATCACCTGGCCGATCCCGCTGCCGGGCTTGCAGCACTGGCCGCCGTGATGGCGCCCGATGGCGGCATGGGGCTCATGCTCTATGGCGCGCTCGGGCGCAGCGGCGTCTATGAGGCGCAGGCGATGCTGAAGGCACTGGTTAGCGCAGACGAGCCGCTTTCAACCGGCATCGATCTCGCCAAGCGGCTGATCGAGCAACTGCCGGCCACAAACATGCTGACGCGCAACCCCGCCATCGGCGATTACCGGCGCGGCGAGGATGCGGCATTGGTCGACCTGCTGCTGCATCCGCGCGACCGCGCCTACCGCATTGCGGAGATCGAGATGCTGGTCAAGGGCGCGGGGCTGCAGATCGTCTCCTTCATCAATCCCTGGCGCTACGATCCCGATAATTACCTGAGCGACGCAAAGCTGAGGTCACGATTGGCCACGCTGTCGCCGCTGATGCGCGCCGGGTTTGCCGAGATGCTGGCGGGCAATATCAAATCCCACATCTGCTATGTCGCGGCAGCCGGCCGCGCCGCCTCGGCCATGGCGCGGCCCGATGATTCCGCTGCGATTCCCGTGCTGCGCGAGGCTGATGGCGCCGCCTTTGCCCGCGCGATCAAGGATGACCGGATTTCCGTTCGCAGCGACGGGCTGGAGATGAGCTTCGCTCTGCCTCGTCTTGCTGGTGCGATCCTTGCGCGCATCGATGGCCGGCAGTCGCTGGCTGAGATAGGCCGGCGGCTGGAGGCCGAGGCGGGAATTCGTCCCGCTGCCTTCGACAAAGACTTTGCTGGCCTCTACAAAGTGATGAACGGCATCGGACGCATGACGATACGCCGGGCCAGCGCATGAAGGGGGCGCGATGATTTCCCGCGAATACCGGCTGTTCCTGCGCCGCTGGCTGAAGAACCCCGGACAGATCGGCGCCATTGCCCCCAGCAGCGCGCGCCTCGCCAATGCCATGGCGCGCCAGGTGCCGCGCGGCGGCAGTGGCCCGGTGATCGAGTTGGGCGGCGGTACGGGCAAGATCACCGCTGGCTTGCTGCGCGCCGGTATCGACCCGGCGCGGCTGGTCGTCATCGAACGCGATCCCGCCCTTCATCGCCTGCTGCAGCAGCACTATCCCAAAATCCATGTCGTGCTGGGCGATGCCGCCGAGCTCACCAAGGCCGTGCGGCCGCTGGGTATCACCCAGGCCGATGCGGTTGTCTCCGGCCTGCCGCTGCTGATATTTCCACGCGAAGTCCAGGACGCGATCGGTCGTGGCGTGTTCGATCTGCTGAAACCCGGCGCCCCCTTCATCCAGTTCACCTACGGGCCTTATTCGCCGGTGAGCCGCGAGAGGCTGGGCATCACCGGCAAAGTGGCGAGCTGGGTTGGCATCAACCTGCCGCCGGCCAGTGTCTGGGTCTATCGACGTACGCCGAGCTAAAAGCCCGAACTAAAGATTGTCGCGCGGAATCTTGTAGTCCCAACTTCGGGCGAATTCTGCGCGATCGTTCAGGAAGGCTTTCATCTCGGCCTTGAGCACGAAATCGCTCGCCGTGGCCGAGATCTGCGTGCGCGTTTCGGTGCGAATGCGCCAGCCCGGGCGGCCGATGGTGGTGGTGAGGTCGAAATCCTGCGCCGCACTCAGCGGATCGCCTTTCTGGATTGAGAATTTGAGCAGGCCGGTGGAATCGTATTCGACATCGCTATCCATGGTCTTCCAGGCGCCGCGATCGCGATTGCGCAGCAGGGTTACCCGCCCTTCGCTCGATTCCTCTTCGAGGCGGTCCTGGGATTTGTCGGTGCGCCGCGCACGGGTCTCCAGAATGGCGCGGGGTGCCGCCCCTTCCGGCTCGCCAAACGGCGCCAGGCTCTCATCGAGCGCGGCATCGGGTTTGCGGACCGGCAGCAGCAGGCGGCTTTGTTTGCCATGGAGGGTCACGCTCGCCTTTTCCCGCGTGGGCCAGGCGATGGGCCAATAGGCGGTCGAGAGCGCCAGGCGGATGCGATGGCCCGCCGGAAAGGCATAGGCGGTGGCGCAAAGCGGAATGCGGATCCGGTAGCGTTGCCCCGGCACCAGCGGTGCCGGTGCGGATTCGCTGTCGCGGTGGCTGAGATTGAGCAGGCCATAGGAAAGGCGCAGCGAGGCGCCGTCCGGGGCCACATCGCAAAGCCTGACGGCGAGCAGCGCCTGGGGCTTGTCCACGGCGATGTCGAGCTCGATCGCCGGCTCGCCCAGGATCTCGACGCGCGCCGTCAGCGGGGCCGAATCGAAACAAAGACTCTCGGCATCGTCGATGCGCTGATCGTCGGAAAGATCGGGGCCGAGACCATAAGAACATTGATAGCCGGCGCGAAGGCCATTGGTCTCCGGGCTGCGGATTTCGAATTTGTCGTCTTTGGCTGGTCCAGCTCCCAGGCCCGCCGCCGAGAGTGCCATGGGTTCAGGCGGTCGCTTTGCCGGCCAGTTTTCTTCCGCAACCCATCGCCCTGGCCAGGTGGTCACCAGCTTGCTGGGCTTGATCCACTCGCCCATCCATACCCGGACCATGGGCTCGTCCATGATTCCGGTATCGATGCCCTTCAGCCAGTAATTCCACCAGCGCAGCGCCTCCTGCAGGAAGCCGATGGCGGGCCCCGGCCGCGCCGCATGGGGCCAGGCATGGGCCCAGGGACCGATCAGGGCCTTGCGGGGCACCGACAGGCGTTCCATCAGCGGCAGGATCGAACGGGCGTAACTGTCCTGCCAGCCATTGATGGCGTAGACCGGGCATTTGATGCGCGAATAATCCTCGCAGACCGATCCCGCCGTCCAATAGCGGTCACGGCGCTGATGGCTGAGCCACGTCGCCATCGGCGGGGTGATGCTTTCCAGCCGCTCCCGCCATTGCTGGTGCCAATCCTCGCCGACCACGGCGGGATCGGGCGGGTAAGCCATCTGGGTGAACAATGTGTGGCCCCAGCTCATATTGCCTTCCAGCAGGCAGCCGCCCATGAAATGGCAATCGCCGTTATAGCGATCGTCGATGAAGCCCATGGGCATGATCGCCTTCAGCGCCGGCGGAGCCAGCGCTGCGACCTGCAGACTGTTGATGCCGCCCCAGGAGATGCCCCACATGCCGACGGAGCCGCTGCACCAGGGCTGGCGGGCGAGCCACTGGATGGCTTCGGCACCATCCTGCTGCTCGGGGAAATCGTACTCATCCAGCATCAGCCCTTCGGAATCCCCAGTGCCGCGGATATCGATACGCACCGCGGCATAGCCATGGCCCGCGAGATAGGGTTGGGTCACCGAATCCCGATTGGCGGTGCCGTCGCGCCGGCGATAGGGCAGATATTCCAGCACAGCAGGCACGGGATTTTGCCCGGCATCTTCCGGCAACCAGATGCGCGCCGCCAGGCGCTTGCCATCCGGCATGGGAATCCACTCGGTCATGATTTCGCGAACCGGGCGGGGAAATTTGTCCAACTGGCGCATGGCTAGCTTGTCTCGCGCGGGAAGTGGCAAGCGACATGATGCCCGTCGGATAACGGGCGCAGCAAGGGAACCTCGACACGGCAGCGCGCCTGCGCCGCGGGGCAGCGGGTATGAAAGCGGCAGCCGGCGGAGGTTTCAATGGGCTCGGCAATTCGCCCTTCAGCACGATGCGCTTTTGCCGGCGGCGCGGATCGAGCACCGGATTGGCGGCCAGCAGTGCTGCCGAATAGTGATGGGCCGGCTTGTCGAATACGCGACGCGTGCCGCCAATCTCGACGATCTATCCTAGATACATCACCGCCTCGCCGAACTGGCTTTCCCATCGCGTCCAACTGTTGTTCCAAGATCCGATCGCTTCCCTCTCGCCGCGCTTGAGCGTGCGCCGCCTGCTGGAGGAGCCGCTGCTGATTCCGCAAGAACCGCAGCGAGGAAACCTGGCGCGAGGTCGAGCGGCTGATGGGCGAGTTGGGTTTGGCGCCCTATCTTCTTGATCGCTTTCCCCATCATCTGAGCGGCGGCCAGGCAAGGCGAGTCTCGATGATCCGCGCCCTTGCCATGAATCCCAAGATTGTCGTTGCGGACGAGCCCACCGCCGGCCTCGATCTTTCGGTGCAGGGCGAGATGTTGAACCTGCTGGCGCTGCTTCAGCGCGAGCGGGCCCGACCGGTACTGACGGCAGCCTCCGCCCAGATCTCGCGCTTCTACGATCTGCCGGGCGGTGTGGGCGCCGGCATGGCGGATTCAAAAGTGCCGGATAACCGGGCGGGCTATGAGAAAGGGCATCACCACGGCACTCGCGGGCCTCGCCGGCGCCAACATGATCTATGAAGGTGCGGGCATGTTGACGAGCCTGATGGCCTGTTCCTTCGAGGCCTTCGTCATCGATGACGACATGCTGGGCAGCGTGCTGCGCGCCATCCGCGGCATCGAGGTGACCTACGAGACGCCGTCCTTCGAGCAGATCCGCGCGGCGGTCGAAGGCCCCGGGCGCTAATCTCGGCAGTCAGCAGACCCTCACCCTAGCCCTCTCCCGCAAGCGGGAGAGGGAACACAATGAGAGCGGGCTAGGCCCAGCTCATCTGGATCATGTCCAGTGAAGGCGGCGCGATGTGGGTATGGGATAGCAGGCCGTGGACCTGGCCGCGATGGTGGGTCTGGTGATTGAACAAATGCCCCAGCACCTGGGCCAGCGGCGTGCGGCGTTCTTCGCCGGCCATGTTGGCATAGTGGAGTTCGCCGGCTAGATCGGCATCGCTGTAGCGGCCGATCACCTCGCCGAGGCGGGTGTCTTCCTTGATCCGCGCGGCGCGCAGTTCGTCGAAATCTTCGTAGAGTTCCTGGTTGAGGGCGGTGATCTCCGCAGGCTTGCTGACCAAGGGTCCGCCCGGTTTTGCCGCCAGGCGCGAGAGCCAGACGCGATCGCCGACCAGGATATGGTTGAGGGTGGCGTGGATCGAGCCGAAGAAGGAGGGCCGCTTTGCCTTGCGCTCCGCATCGGAGAGCTCGGCCGCTGCCGCATAGATCCGCTCATTGGCCCAGGCGTTGTAACGGGCCAGCTGGCGAAAATACGCGGCATCCATCGGCTCCTCCTCTTCGGGTCCACCATCCGCTCACGCTTTCCAGAACGGCTTGGAAACCTCGTGTTCGACATCGGCGGTGCTGATGCCGATATCGTGCAGCAGACGGTCGTCCAGCGCCATCAGGTGCAGGCGGTCCTTGTGGCGGCGCTGCCAGGTAACAAACCCGTCGATAACGGTTTCCACACCAGCATCCAAGGCGTGAACAAAACGTGACCAACCGCTGCCGTGCAGGCCGGAACCATGAGAACTCGTCCCATTCGCATATAACCGGTTCATCGTCATCTCCTCTGGTTGAGCAGCGTTTGTGCTGCTGTTGGAGAGGAATTTGGCAGCGAAATGAGTTGATCTCAAACGATCGTTTCTCATATGTTTTGTTAGAAAAACTCACAGGTGAGCTATGGCTGAAAGATTGCCACCCCTAAACGCGCTGCGGAGCTTCGAAGTGGCCGCCCGGCACCTCAGTTTCACCAAGGCAGCCCAGGAACTACACGTCACCCACAGCGCAATCAGCCATCAGATCAAGGCCTTGGAGGAATGGTTGGGTACCCCTCTTTTCCGCAGGGTCAATCGGGGACTTTTACTCACCGAACCGGGCCAGGCCTATCTGAAGCCGGTGCGCGAATCCTTCCAGAAACTGGGCGAGGCAACATGGCGGCTCAAGGCCAAGGGCCGCAGCGGGCCGTTGACGGTCAGCGTCATGCCCTCCTTTGCCAGCAAATGGCTGGTGCCACGGCTGCGCCGATTCCGCGAGCGCCATCCCGA